>NZ_JBEXXE010000011.1:13790-259059 GCF_040630255.1 Streptomyces sp. NPDC005820 | reverse complement strand
AAACGCCCGGTTACATTCCGAACCCGGAAGCTAAGCCTTACAGCGCCGATGGTACTGCAGGGGGGACCCTGTGGGAGAGTAGGACACCGCCGAACTCCTTTTAGAGCTCTGGCTCTTGGGCCCACCTGGCCCAAGAGCCAGAGCTTTTTTGCGTTGAGGTAGGGTCAGGGGGCATCGTTGGCTCGTTTCTATGGAGGCCCCCGGGTGGAGGTCCAGGAGACCCGCGTCCAGACAGACCGGGTCCTCACCATCCCGAACATCCTCAGCATGGCGCGTCTCCTCGGCGTGCCTCTCTTCCTCTGGCTGATCCTCAGGCCCGAGTTCGGGGGTCCACAGAGCGACGGCTGGGCGCTCCTGGTGCTGGCTCTGAGCGGCATCAGCGACTACCTGGACGGGAAGCTCGCACGGCGCTGGAACCAGATCAGCAGCCTCGGCCGGCTGCTCGACCCCGCTGCCGACCGGCTCTACATTCTCTCGACTTTGGTCGGCCTCACCTGGCGCGAGATTCTGCCTGTCTGGTTGACGGCTGTACTTCTTGCGAGGGAACTGGTTCTGCTGGTGATGGTGGGCATCCTCAGGCGGCACGGTTATCCGCCGCCGCAGGTGAACTACCTGGGTAAGGCGGCCACGTTCAACCTGATGTACGCCTTCCCGTTGCTCCTGCTCAGTGACGGAAGTGGCTGGCTCGCGTCACTCGCTGCTATTTTCGGATGGGCGTTCGCAGGGTGGGGTACAACGCTCTACTGGTGGGCAGGAGTCCTCTACGTGGTGCAGGTCCGCCGCCTCGTTCGTGCGGACGCCATGGCCGGCTGAGCCCGTCGACGGGCGGGGGCAGTAGTGGCTCGATGGCCCGCTTCGGAAAAGTGCGGGACAATCTGGATGGGTGAAGTCGGCTAGACCGTCGTCTCTTCTAGGAGGACGCTTCCGACATGAAGGCCGTCGTGATGGCCGGAGGCGAAGGCACACGCCTTCGCCCAATGACCTCGAGCATGCCCAAGCCGCTCCTGCCGGTGGCCAACCGGCCGATCATGGAGCACGTACTGAGGCTGCTCAAAAGGCATGGGCTCAACGAGACCGTCGTCACCGTGCAGTTCCTGGCCTCATTGGTCAAGAACTACTTCGGTGACGGAGAAGAGCTCGGTATGGAGCTCAGCTATGCCAATGAGGAGAAGCCACTCGGAACCGCCGGAAGCGTCAAGAATGCCGAGGAGGCGTTGAAGGACGACGCCTTCCTCGTCATCTCCGGCGACGCTCTCACCGACTTCGACCTCACCGAGCTGATCAACTTCCACAAGGAAAAGGGCGCACTGGTCACCGTCTGTCTGACGCGTGTGCCCAATCCGCTGGAATTCGGCATCACCATCGTCGACGAAGAGGGCAAGGTCGAGCGTTTCCTCGAGAAACCGACCTGGGGCCAGGTCTTCTCGGACACCGTGAACACGGGTATCTACGTCATGGAGCCCGAGGTCTTCGAGTACGTCGAGGCCGATGTGCCCGTCGACTGGTCCGGCGATGTCTTCCCGCAGCTCATGAAGGAGGGGAAGCCGATCTACGGCTTCATCGCCGAGGGCTACTGGGAGGACGTGGGCACCCACGAGAGCTATGTGAAGGCCCAGGCCGACGTCCTCGAAGGCAAGGTCGACGTCGAGCTCGACGGCTTCGAGATCTCCCCCGGAGTGTGGGTGGCGGAAGGCGCCGAAGTGCATCCCGACGCCGAACTGCGCGGGCCGCTGTACATCGGCGACTACGCCAAGGTCGAGGCCGGCGCGGAAATCCGTGAGCACACCGTCGTCGGCTCGAACGTGGTGGTCAAGAGCGGGGCGTTCCTGCACAAGGCCGTCGTGCACGACAACGTGTACGTCGGGCAGCACAGCAATCTGCGTGGCTGTGTCGTCGGGAAGAACACCGACATCATGCGAGCCGCCCGGATCGAGGACGGCGCCGTCATCGGTGATGAATGCCTGATCGGTGAAGAATCGATCGTGCAGGGCAATGTGCGGGTGTATCCGTTCAAGACCATCGAGGCCGGAGCGTTCGTCAACACCTCGGTGATCTGGGAGTCCCGGGGCCAGGCGCATCTCTTCGGCGCCCGCGGGGTCTCCGGCATCCTGAATGTCGAGATCACGCCGGAGCTGGCGGTACGGCTCGCCGGCGCCTACGCGACGACGCTGAAGAAGGGCTCCACCGTCACGACGGCCCGCGACCACTCCCGTGGCGCCCGGGCACTGAAGCGGGCGGTCATCTCGGCGCTGCAGGCCAGCGCCATCGACGTACGGGATCTGGAGAACGTACCGCTGCCCGTGGCGCGGCAGCAGACGGCGCGGGGGTCGGCCGGCGGGATCATGATCCGGACCTCGCCCGGGGTGCCGGACTCCGTGGACATCATGTTCTTCGACGGGCAGGGCGCCGATCTCTCGCAGGGCAGTCAGCGCAAGCTGGACCGGGTGTTCGCTCGGCAGGAGTACCGGCGGGCGTTCCCGGGCGAGATCGGGGACCTGCATTTCCCGGCCAGCGTGTTCGACTCGTACACCGGATCGCTGCTGCGGAACGTGGACACGACCGGGATCTCGGAATCCGGGCTGAAGGTCGTGGTCGACGCGTCGAACGGCAGTGCGGGGCTGGTGCTGCCGAGCCTGCTCGGGAAGCTGGGTGTGGACTCTCTCACCATCAATCCCGGCTTGAACGAGTCCAGGCCGACGGAGACGGGTGATCAGCGGCGCTCGGGGCTCGTACGGCTCGGGGAGATCGTGGCCTCGTCGCGGGCTGCCTTCGGGGTGCGGTTCGACCCGGTGGGCGAACGGCTGTCGCTCGTCGACGAGAAGGGCCGGATCATCGAGGACGACCGGGCCCTGCTGGTGCTGCTCGACCTGGTGGCAGCGGAGCGGCGCAGCGGGCGGGTGGCGCTGCCGGTGACCACGACGAGGATCGCCGAGCAGGTGGCGGCCTACCACGGGACGCAGGTCGAGTGGACGACGACCTCGCCCGACGACCTGACCCGGGTCGGGCGGGACGAGACGACCATCTTCGGCGGGGACGGCAAGGGCGGCTTCATCGTCCCGGAGTTCAGCAGTGTCTTCGACGGTACGGCCGCCTTCGTGCGGCTGATCGGGCTGGTGGCGCGGACGCAGCTCACGCTCAGCCAGATCGACGCGCGGATTCCGCGTGCGCACGTCCTGAAGCGGGATCTGGCGACCCCGTGGGCCGTCAAGGGACTGGTGATGCGGCGGGTCGTCGAGGCGGCCGGAGACCGCTTCGTGGACACCACGGACGGTGTACGGGTGGTCGAGACGGACGGGCGCTGGGTGATGGTGCTGCCCGACCCGGCCGAGGCCGTCACCCATCTGTGGGCGGAGGGGCCCGACGACGCCTCCGCGCAGGCCCTGCTCGACGAGTGGTCGTCGGTCGTGGACAGCGCCGGGCGCTGATTCACGCACCACACGCGCGTGCCGGACAGGTGTCCCCAAGGGGGCCTGTCCGGTTCGCCGGTGGGGCCATTCGGAGGTAGCGGTCGCGACGTGCGACGATGTGCGGCATGCCGCAGCAGCCCCCCGTTCGGAGCACACCCGCGCGTGTGCCGCGTCCGGACGCGTCCATGTCGCTGCTCACCAACGTCATGGACCACAGCCTCGACGACGGGTATGCCGAGGCCGCCGCCCGGAAGGAGTCCGAGGGCACCGGCGGCCTGCCGAAGACGCTGCGGGCGAAGCTCGGTCTCGCGGGCGGGCTGGTGCTCGCGGCCCTCGTGGTGACCGTCGGAGCGGCCCAGGCGCGTATCTCGGCCCCGGTCGTCGCCAAGGAGCGCGAGGAGCTGGTCGACCGCGTCGACGCCGAGACCAAGGCGGCCGACGAGCTGGAGCGCACCGTCGACCGGTTGCGCGACGACGTGAGCGCCCGGCAGCGCGAGGCGCTCAGGCACAGCGGCGGCAGTGGCCAGGCGGATCTGGTGAGCATTCTGTCGGGTGCCGTGGAGGTGCACGGGCCGGGGATCAAGCTGGTCGTGAACGACGCCAAGGAAGCCACCACCGGGGGTGACGGCGACCCACGGGAGACCTCCGGGTTCTCGGACACGGGGCGGGTGCGTGACCGGGACATGCAGAAGGTGGTCAACGGGCTGTGGGCGTCGGGTGCCGAGGCTGTCTCGATCAATGGCCAGCGGCTGACGGCGCTGTCGGCGATCAGGGCCGCGGGTGACGCGATACTGGTCGACAACAAGCCGCTGGTGCCGCCGTACACGGTGCTCGCGGTGGGGGACGGGAAAAACCTCAGCACCCGGTTCCAGAACAGCGCGGACGGCGTCTATCTGAACGTGCTGCAGGAGAACTACGGCATCAGGACGGCGATTTCCGTGGAGGACGACGTCCGGCTGCCCGCCGCACCGAGTGTGATCGTACGTACAGCTGAGCCGAGAACTGAGAAGGGCACATCGTGATCGCCGTACTGGGCCTCGTCGTGGGAGTCGTGGCCGGCCTGTTGGTCCGGCCTGAGGTTCCGGCGGTTGTCGAGCCTTATCTGCCGATCGCCGTCGTGGCGGCGCTGGACGCCGTGTTCGGCGGTCTGCGGGCCATGCTCGACGGGATCTTCGACGACAAGGTCTTCGTGGTGTCGTTCCTGTCGAACGTGGTCGTGGCCGCGCTGATCGTCTTCCTGGGCGACAAGCTGGGTGTGGGCGCCCAGCTGTCCACGGGCGTCGTGGTCGTGCTCGGCATCCGGATCTTCTCCAATGCCGCGGCGATCCGCCGGCACGTCTTCCGGGCGTGACGCCGATGAGCAACCAGGACGAGGTGGCCGAGAACCGACTGCGCAAGGAGCTGCCGGAGGAGGTCCCGGCGCCCCGTGTCGCGGCCGAGGAGGCCAAGGAGGAGACGGAGCCCGCCCTGACCGGCCGGCAGCGGCTGGTGAAGGGGCTGTGGCCGCCGCGCGTCACCCGGGCCCAACTCATCGTCGCCCTGCTGCTGTTCGGGCTCGGCTTCGGGCTGGCCGTCCAGGTCGCCTCCAACAGCGACAGCGGGAACGCCCTGCGCGGCGCGCGCCAGGAAGATCTTGTGCGCATCCTCGATGAACTGGATGACCGCAGTCAGCGTCTTGAGGACGAGAAGCAGGGACTCGAGAAGCAGCGGGAGGAGCTGGAGAACAGTTCCGACCAGGCCGAGGAGGCCCGTAAGCAGACGGTGGAGAAGGAGAAGCAACTCGGCATCCTGGCGGGCACGGTGGCCGCGCAGGGGCCGGGCATCACGATGACCATCGAGGACACGAAGGGGACGGTCGAGGCGGACATGCTGCTCGACGCGATCCAGGAGCTGCGCGCCGCGGGCGCCGAGGCGATCCAGGTCAACGACGTGCGGGTGGTCGCCGGCACGTACCTGACGGATTCGGACAACAGCGTGAGCGTCGACGGGAACAAGATCAACGCGCCGTTTCGTTTCAAGGTCATCGGCAACCCGCAGGACCTCGAGCCGGCGCTGAACATCCCTGGAGGCGTGGTGCAGACTCTTGAGAAGGAGCAGGCCACCGTGACCGTCGAGCGGTCGGACAAGATCGTCGTGGACGCCTTGCGAGCGGCGAAGCAGCCTGACTACGCTCGGTCGTCCTCCCAGTGAACCGGGGGTGCATGGGGGCCGTCCGGCAGGGGCATGAGGTTGCGGGGGGTCGACGCACCGATCGGGTGGTGCGTGGTGGAAACTGTCTGGTGGATACGGACGTTGTGAAGGTGTCCGGGTCGACCGGTGTATTCAGTCAGGGTTCGTCCTGCCCCACGGGCGGGTCTGTTTCGGTCAAGGGGAATCGCCCGTGAAGTTGTTTGCGAAGTTGTTCGGCAAGAGCGCGCGAGAGGGCAGCGACAACGCGACTGCCCGGCATCGCGCACAGCCCGACGCGGAGGGCCAGCGGCCGCTGTTCCGGGACCAGGTGCCTGGCCCGGGTGGTGACATTTCCGGAGGCCAGGGCGCGGCGTCTGTTGACCCCGCACAGTCCGGCGGCATAGGTTTCGGCCAACCGTCAACCTCAAGTACGGGTGGAGGGTTTTCTCCCATGTCGGCCCTGGTGTGTACGAGGTGCGGTAACCGCAACGCGGAGAACAGCCGCTTCTGCTCCAACTGCGGTGCCCCGCTGCGTCCCGGTCTGACGCCGGAGCGTGCGTCGGAGACGACCTCCACCATCTCGATCTCCGGTCTCGAGGCCTACGACTCCGAGGCCACCGGCCAGACCCAGCTGCCGGCGCTCTCCCCGGAGGCGCAGGCCGCGGTCGATGCGCTGCCGTTGGGTTCCGCGCTGCTGGTCGTCCGTCGTGGTCCGAACTCGGGCAGCCGCTTCCTGCTGGACGGCGACCTGACGACGGCAGGGCGTCACCCGCAGAGCGACATCTTCCTGGACGATGTGACGGTCTCGCGTCGCCATGTGGAGTTCCGGCGCAACCCGGACGGCACGTTCAAGGTCGCGGACGTCGGCAGTCTGAACGGCACGTACGTCAACCGGGAGCGGATCGACGAGGTCCCTCTGTCGAACGGCGACGAGGTGCAGATCGGCAAGTACCGGCTGGTCTTCTACGCGAGCCAGCAGGGTTACTGACCCTCCCCCGGAGTCCATCCGGGGGGAACCAAGGGAAGGTCCATGCTTCAAACACCGAGGGGCGGTGCCGTGCCCGGCACCGCCGCCGCGGACGCTGGTCCGATGAGCATCGGCACCGTGCTGAACGCACTGCGGGACGAGTTTCCCGAGGTGACGATCTCCAAGATCCGTTTCCTGGAGGCGGAGGGGCTGATCGAGCCGCAGCGGACCCCCTCGGGGTATCGCAAGTTCAGCGCGCAGGACGTCGAGCGCCTGGGTCACGTACTGAGGATGCAGCGGGACCACTATCTGCCGCTCAAGGTGATCCGGGAGCATCTGGACGCCATGGAGCGGGGCGAAGCGGTGGCGTTGCCGACCGTGGGCCGGCAGCGGGACGGAGAGGCCCTTCCGGAGTCCGTCGAGGGGCCCACGGCGGCCCGGATCGGGCGGGCCGAGCTGCTCGCGGCCGCCGGGGTCGACGAGTCGGCGCTGGTTGAGTGGGAGTCGTACGGGCTGCTCGTCCCGCTGGAGAACGGGGTGTACGACGCCGAGGCCGCCACCGTGGCCTCGCTCGTCGCCGAGCTGGGGCGGTTCGGGATCGAGCCCCGGCATCTGCGGGTGATGAAGGCCGCGGCGGACCGTGAGGCTGGCCTGGTGGACCAGGTGGTCGCCCCGCTCAGGCGCCACCGCAACCCGCAGACCAGGGCGCACGCCGAGGCCCGTACGAAGGAGCTGGCGGGCCTCACGGTCCGGCTGCACGCGGCACTCGTGCAGACCGCGCTCGGCGTCCGGTTGCCCTGAGCCACCGGTTTCGCCCTCGGCGGATCGGTCACCCGTTCCCGGCCCGACTACCCAAACGTCCCGGGCACGGCCTAGGGTTGCTGTGTGAACGAGCTCGATGTCGTAGGTGTCCGGGTCGAAATGCCCTCCAACCAACCGATCGTGCTGCTGCGTGAAGTGGGAGGCGACCGTTACCTCCCCATCTGGATCGGACCGGGGGAGGCGACGGCGATCGCCTTCGCCCAGCAGGGCATGGCCCCGGCGCGACCGCTGACCCACGATCTGTTCAAGGACGTGCTGGAAGCCGTCGGCCAGGAGCTCACCGAGGTGCGCATCACGGATCTGCGGGAGGGCGTCTTCTACGCGGAGCTGGTGTTCGCCAGCGGCGTCGAGGTGAGCGCACGCCCGTCCGACGCCATAGCGCTGGCGCTGCGCACCGGGACCCCGATCTTCGGCAGCGACACGGTGCTCGACGACGCGGGCATCGCCATTCCGGACGAGCAGGAGGACGAGGTGGAGAAGTTCCGCGAGTTCCTCGACCAGATCTCGCCCGAGGACTTCGGCACCAGCAACCAGTAGCCCGACCAGAAGAGCGGCGCGTGAGAGCGTCCTACGGCTCCTGCTCCACGCATTCGGCTAGCCTTTCCCCGCGGTGGGGTGCGGGAAACCACTCCTAGGGTGATTATCACTCGGCGTGGCGAGTGTGGCGATCGTTGACGCACCCCTGGTGACTGCCTACCGTCGATAAGGCAGGTCAAGGACGGAGGTCGGCGTGAGAAGCAGCGGCGACGGTACGGCTGGGGGTGCCCCCGGATTCGGTGTCGGGGGAAGCGGTCCGTACCCTCCCCCGAGCTCTCGGCTGCGCCCGGGCAGGGGATACCCCCACCAGGGCGGCGCGGCAGAGCACGCAGCTCCGCAGCGACCCGCGGCCGTGCCGAGCAGCGGAGGGGCGGCGTCCATGGCGTCCGAGCAGATCGGCTACCGCGGACCGACGGCCTGCGCGGCCGCCGGCATCACCTACCGGCAACTCGACTACTGGGCCCGTACCGGACTCGTCGAGCCGAGCGTGCGGCCCGCGTACGGGTCGGGGACGCAGCGGCTGTACAGCTTCCGGGACGTCGTCGTCCTGAAGATCGTCAAGCGGTTCCTCGACACCGGGGTGTCGCTGCAGAACATCCGTACCGCCGTCCAGCATCTGCGCGAGCGCGGCTTCCGCGATCTGGAGCGGATGACGCTGATGAGCGACGGTGCGACGGTCTACGAGTGCAGCTCGCCCGACGAGGTCCACGCACTGCTCCAGGGCGGTCAGGGCATCTTCGGGATCGCCGTCGGCGTGGTCTGGCGGGACGTGGAGAGCGCGCTGTCGCAGCTGCACGGCGAGCGCGTCGACACCGGTGAGACGCTCGTCGGGCCCAACCCGGCGGACGAGCTGGCGCGCAGGCGCAACAGGGCGGTCTGAGGCCCCGGCCCCCGCCGGGGGCCGCATTGTCAGTGGCGTGGTGCAGCATCGGAGATGTGAGAAACGCGCCCACGATCCTGCATCTCGACATGGATGCCTTCTACGCCCAGGCGGAGCAGGCATCCAAGCCGAGCCTGCGGGGGAAAGCCGTGATCGTGGGCGGTCTCGGGCCGCGCGGGGTGGTGGCCACCGCCTCCTACGAGGCCCGGGCCTTCGGGGTGCACTCGGCGATGCCCACGGCCCAGGCGCGCCGGCTGGCCCCGAACGCGGCCTATCTCGTGCCGCGCTTCACCTTCTACCGCCAGATCAGCGACCAGGTCATGGGGCTGCTGCGGGCGCTGTCGCCGCTCGTGGAGCCGCTGAGCCTGGACGAGGCGTTCGTGGATCTGGAGGCCGGGGAAGCGGCCTGGGACCGCGAGTCGGCGCGGCTCGCGGGGATCCGGCTGCGGGCGGAGATCCGGGAGGTCACGGGCCTCACCGGATCGGTGGGGCTGGCCGCCTCGAAGATGCTCGCGAAGATCGCCTCCGAGCAGGCCAAGCCCGACGGTCTGGTGCTGATCGAGCCGGGTACCGAGCGGGCCATGCTCGGGCCGATGTCGGTGCGGACACTGCCCGGGGTCGGTCCGGCCACCGGGGACCATCTGCGCCGGGCCGGGATCACCACGGTCGACGAGCTCGCCGAGGCCGGTGAGGACGAGCTCGTGCGTCTGGTGGGCAAGGCGCACGGGCACGGGCTCTACGCGATGGCGCTGGCCCGCGACGACCGGCCCGTGGTCGCGGAGCGGGAGGCCAAGTCGGTGTCGGTCGAGGACACCTACGACGTCGACATCCACGACCGGGTGCGGGTGGAGCTGGAGGTGAAGCGGCTGGCGGAGCGCTGTGTGCGCAGACTGCGGGGCTCCGGGCTGTCCGGGCGGACCATCGTGCTGAAGGTGAGGCGCTACGACTTCTCCACGCTCACCCGGTCGGAGACGCTGCGGGGGCCCACGGACGATCCGGCGGTGGTGCGGGAGGCCGTCGGGCGGCTGCTGGACTCCGTCGACACGACGGGCGGGGTGCGGCTCCTCGGGGTCGGCGTGAGCGGTCTGGCGGACTTCACCCAGGAGGACCTGTTCGCCCAGGCCGCGGGGGAGGAGCGGGGGGAAGGGGCAGAGGAGGAGGTTCCCGAGGAGCCCGCCACGCGCGAGGCCGTGCCGGTCGAGCACCGGTGGCGTCCCGGGTACGACGTGGTCCATGCCGAGCTGGGGCACGGATGGGTGCAGGGGAGCGGGCTGGGGCGGGTCACCGTGCGGTTCGAGACTCCAGAGTCGGAGCCGGGGCGGGTGCGGACCTTCCGGGTGGAGGACCCGGACCTGGCGTCGGCGGAACCGTTGCCGTTGGTGCGGCGAAGACCCGGCGAGGCCGGCGAGGACGGTGGAGACGGTCAGGAGGGCAGCGGCGGTCAGCCCTCGTCCGTGCCCGCCAGCCGGCCGAAGTCGTGGTCCGGCAGGGGAGGAGGTGCGGCGACGTCGAGACCGTAGTGGTGGTAGAGCTGGAGTTCCTGTTCCGGAGAGAGATGCCGGCCCACGCCGAAATCGGGGGCGTCCTTGATCAGGGCTCGGTCGAAGGGGACGTGGAGGGTGCCCTCGACCAGTTCGCTGGGCTCGAGGGGGACGAAGGCGT
This sequence comes from Streptomyces sp. NPDC005820, assembly GCF_040630255.1. NCBI lineage: Bacteria > Bacillati > Actinomycetota > Actinomycetes > Kitasatosporales > Streptomycetaceae > Streptomyces > Streptomyces sp. NPDC005820. The sequence continues at coordinate 248,615 of NZ_JBEXXE010000011.1, read as the reverse complement.
CCCGGGAGAACAGGCCGGTGCGTATGGCGGCCCACTCGGGCACGCCGGTCGCGTCGTCGAGATAGACCTCGTCGACGGTGCCGATCTTGGTGCCGTTGCGGTCGAACGCCTTGCGGCCGATCAGGTTGCGCGGATCGATGTCGGTCTGCACGGGCCCTCCACTTGGTCGCAACTCATCCGTAAGCACTACAAAAGAACACATTGGGACGAGCGGCCACTCGAGCAGGCCTCGAGGACCTCGCTGGTAGTCTGACAACGGCTGCTGACCCCGTGCGGGAGAGTCCTCCGGAGACACCGGAGGCGCCGAAGGAGCAACTCCTCCCCGGAATCTCTCAGGCACACGTACCGCGCGGACGAGGTCACTCTGGAAAGCAGGGCGGAAGTCGACGGCGTCGACGGCCTCCGTCCTCACCGACGGTGAAAGCCGGCTGCCCCGGTGGCGGCCGGTGAAGCTCTCAGGTTGAGATGACAGAGGGGGAGGCCGTCCGGGTACCCGCGTCGTGGTGCCCCTCGAAGGTCGTGTCAGACCAGGAGGCCTCAGAAATGACCGCCGATCGCATTCCGCTCTCCGAGCTCGAACGGGGTATCCCCTTCGAGCAGCGTCACATCGGGCCCGACCAGGAGGCGCGGGCCAAGATGCTCGCCCACGTCGGCTACGGCTCGCTCGACGAGCTGACCGCCGCCGCGGTCCCGGACGTGATCAAGAACGCCGACGCGCTGGACCTGCCGGACGCGCGCACCGAGGCCGAGGTCCTGGCGGAGCTGCGCTCGCTGGCCGACCGCAACCAGGTCCTCGACTCCATGATCGGACTCGGCTACTACGGCACCTTCACGCCGCCGGTGATCCTGCGCAACGTCATGGAGAACCCGGCCTGGTACACGGCCTACACGCCCTACCAGCCGGAGATCTCGCAGGGCCGCCTCGAGGCGCTGCTGAACTTCCAGACCATGGTCGCCGACCTCACCGGCCTGCCCACCTCCGGCGCCTCGCTGCTCGACGAGGGCACGGCCGCCGCCGAGGCGATGGCCCTGTCCCGTCGCATGGGGAAGAACAAGAAGGGCCTCTTCCTGATCGACGCGGACGTGCTCCCGCAGACGATCGCCGTGATCGAGACGCGTGCCGAGCCGACGGGCGTGGAGGTCGTGGTCGCCGACCTGGGCGAGGGCATCCCGGCGGACATCGCCGAGCGTGAGATCAACGGCGTGCTGCTGCAGTACCCGGGCGCCTCCGGAGCCGTACGCGACATCAGGGCCGTGATCGAGCAGGCGCACGGGCTCGGCGCGCTCGTCACCGTCGCCGCCGATCTGCTCGCGCTGACGCTGCTGAAGTCGCCCGGTGAGCTGGGCGCGGACATCGCCGTCGGGACGACGCAGCGGTTCGGCGTGCCGATGGGCTTCGGCGGGCCGCACGCCGGCTATATGGCGGTGCAGGAGAAGTTCGCCCGCAGCCTGCCCGGACGGCTCGTCGGGGTGTCGGTGGACGTGGACGGGCACAAGGCCTACCGGCTCGCGCTCCAGACGCGTGAGCAGCACATCCGTCGGGAGAAGGCCACCAGCAACATCTGCACCGCACAGGTGCTGCTCGCGGTCATGGCCGGCATGTACGCCGTCTACCACGGGCCCGACGGGCTGCGGGCGATCGCCGGGCGCACCCACCGCTATGCCGCGATCCTCGCCGCGGGACTCACGGCCGGCGGGGTCGAGGTCGTGCACGGCTCCTACTTCGACACGCTGACCGCGCGGGTGCCGGGCAAGGCCGACGAGGTCGTGGCCGAGGCCCGCCGACGTGGGGTCAACCTGCTTCTCGTGGACGCGGACCACGTCTCGATCGCCTGCGACGAGACCACGGCGCGGGCCCAGCTGGCCGCCGTATGGGCCGCCTTCGGAGTGGACGGGGACGTCGAGGCGCTCGACACCGCCGCCGGGGACGCGCTGCCCCAGGGGCTGCTGCGCTCCGACGCGATCCTCACCCACCCCGTGTTCCACCAGCACCGCTCCGAGACGGCGATGCTGCGTTACCTGCGCCGCCTCGCCGACCGGGACTACGCGCTCGACCGGGGCATGATCCCGCTGGGCTCCTGCACCATGAAGCTCAACGCGACCACCGAGATGGAGCCGGTCACCTGGCCCGAGTTCGGGCAGCTGCACCCCTTCGCGCCCGCCGAGCAGGCGGAGGGCTACCTCACGCTGATCCATGAGCTGGAGGAGCGGCTCGCCGAGGTCACCGGGTACGACCAGGTGTCGCTGCAGCCCAACGCCGGGTCGCAGGGCGAGCTGGCCGGGCTGCTGGCCGTGCGCGGCTACCACCGGGCCAACGGGGACGAGCAGCGGACCGTGTGTCTGATCCCGTCCTCCGCGCACGGCACCAACGCGGCGAGCGCCGTGATGGCCGGGATGAAGGTCGTCGTCGTGAAGACCGCCGAGGACGGCGAGATCGACGTCGAGGACCTGCGGGCGAAGATCGAGCAGCACCGCGAGCAGCTGGCCGTGCTGATGATCACGTACCCGTCGACGCACGGTGTGTTCGAGGAGCACGTCGCCGACATCTGCGCGCAGGTCCACGAGGCGGGCGGACAGGTCTACGTCGACGGCGCCAACCTCAACGCGCTCGTCGGGGTGGCCAAGCCGGGCCACTTCGGCGGTGACGTCTCCCACCTGAACCTGCACAAGACGTTCTGCATCCCGCACGGCGGCGGCGGTCCCGGCGTCGGCCCCGTGGCCGTACGGTCGCACCTCGCGCCGTATCTGCCGAACCACCCGCTGCAGCCCGCCGCCGGGCCCGAGACGGGTGTGGGGCCGATCTCGGCCGCGCCCTGGGGTTCCGCGGGGATCCTGCCGATCTCGTGGGCGTACGTCCGGCTCATGGGCGGCGAGGGGCTGAAGCGGGCCACCCAGGTGGCGGTGCTCAGCGCCAACTACATCGCCAAGCGGCTCGAGCCGCACTACCCGGTGCTGTACACCGGCCCGGGCGGGCTGGTCGCGCACGAGTGCATCATCGACCTGCGGCCGCTGACCAAGGCGACCGGGGTGAGCGTGGACGACGTGGCGAAGCGGCTGATCGACTACGGCTTCCACGCGCCGACCATGTCGTTCCCGGTGGCGGGGACGCTGATGATCGAGCCGACCGAGTCCGAGGACATCATCGAGCTGGACCGGTTCTGCGAGGCGATGATCGCCATCCGCGCGGAGATCGAGAAGGTGGGCTCGGGGGAGTGGCCGGCGGAGGACAACCCGCTGCGCCAGGCGCCGCACACCGCCGGCGCGCTCGGCGGGGAGTGGGAGCACGCCTACAGCCGTGAGGAGGCCGTCTTCCCGGCCGGGGTGTCCGTCGCCGACAAGTACTGGCCGCCGGTGCGCCGGATCGACCAGGCCTTCGGCGACCGCAACCTGGTCTGCTCGTGCCCGCCGCTGGACGCGTACGAGGACTGATCCGGCCCGCAGAAAGGGGGCCCGTCCGCCGTGGACGGGCCCTCGCGCGGGTGCTACGCCGTCGTCAGCGACACCTCGGTCGCCTTGATCAGGGCGACGACGTCGGAGCCCACGAAGAGCCCGAGGTCGGTAGCCGCGTCCTTGGTGATCGCCGCGGTGAGTTCACCGCCGGCCACGGTGACCTTCACGACGGCCATGACCGTGCCGGTCGTCAGGCCGGTGATGGCGCCGGGGATCTGGTTGCGGATCGACAGGCCCTCGACGTGGTCGGTGGCCAGGGAGACCTCCGTGGACTTCACCAGGGCGCGGACGGCGGTGCCGGGGGTGAGGCCGAGGTCCCGTACGGCCTCCAGGGTGATGGCCGCGGTGAGGTCCTGTCCGCCGTCCAGACGGACGTCGACGGTGGCCATGACCTCACCGGGGTGGACGGCGGTGACGGTGCCGGGGAGCTGATTGCGGATGCTCAGGGTCATGGGCACCCACGGTAGGGCTCCCAGTGTCTTATGCCGGGTATGCGTGGGTCTGTGCCGCCTTGACTGTCGCCCAGACCGCCGTGCCCGGGTGCAGATCCAGCTCGGCCGCGGCGACCGTCGTGAGGTCGGCGGCGAGCGGCAGCTCGCCCGTGAGGGCGGCCCGGATCTGGTCGCCGTGGGTTTCGAGGCCCGCGACCTCGCACCGCCACAGGTTGCGGGCGCTGGAGCCGGTGGGGCGGTCGCGGTGCAGGGTGACCGCGCTCGGCGGGAACGCGACGAACACCGGCCCCGAGAGGATCTCCGTGGTGGTGATGGCCGGACCGGTGTCCAGGCGCACCGCGTGCCCGTCGGCCCGGCCCCGGTAGAGGTTCAGGCCGACCAGCTGGGCGATGTAGTCCGTGCGCGGATGGCGGGCGATGTCGGCGGGGCCGCCCTCCTGGACGACCCGGCCCTCCTCGACCACGACCAGGCGGTCCGCCAGGACCATGGCGTCCAGCGGGTCGTGCGTGACGAGGACGGCGACCGCCTCGAACTCGGCCAGATGGCGGCGGAGCTGGGCCCGCACCTCCAGCCGGGTGCGGGCGTCCAGGGCGGCGAGGGGCTCGTCGAGGAGCAGCAGCCGGGGGTGCGTGGCGAGGGCGCGGGCCAGGGCGACGCGCTGTGCCTGGCCGCCGGAGAGCCGGCGGGGCTTGGCGCCGGCGTGCGCGGCCAGGCCCATGCGGTCCAGCCACTCGGCGGCGACGGCGCGGGCCTCCGCCTTGCTCGCGCCGTGGCAGCGCGGCCCGAACGCGACATTGTCCAGGGCGCTGAGGTGCGGGAACAGCAGATAGTCCTGGAAGACCACGCCGACCGGGCGGGCTTCCGGGGGTGTGCGCTCCAGGGCCGTGCCGTCCAGGCGGAGGTGCCCGCCGGTGAGCGGGGCGAGACCGGCGAGGGCGCGCAGGGCGGTGGTCTTGCCGGCGCCGTTGGGTCCGAGCAGTGCCACGACGTCGCCGGGGGCGGCGATCAGGGCGACGTCGAGGCGGAAGGCGCCGCGGTCGACGACGAGGCGGGCGTCGAGACCCTCGCCGGACTCGGTCCGCGACACGGGCGGGTCCTTGCGCAGCGTGGTCATGACGCGGTCATCCAGCGGTCGCGCAGCCCGGCGAGGACGGCGATCGACACGGCGAGAAGCACCAGGCTGAGCGCGATGGCCGCCTCCGGGTCGCTCTGCAGGGCGAGGTAGACGGCGAGCGGCATGGTCTGGGTGCGGCCCGGGAAGTTGCCCGCGAAGGTGATGGTCGCCCCGAACTCGCCGAGGGCGCGGGCCCAGGCCAGTACGGCGCCGGCCGCGATGCCCGGCGCGATCAGGGGGAGCGTGACCCGGCGGAAGGCGGTGAAGCGGGAGGCGCCGAGGGTGGTGGCGGCCTCCTCGTAGCGCGGGTCGGCCGCGCGGAGCGTGCCCTCGACGCTGATGACGAGGAACGGCATCGCCACGAACGTCTCGGCGACGACCACGCCGGCCGTGGTGAACGGGAGCGTGACGCCGAACCAGGAGTCCAGCCACCGGCCGACCACGCCGTTGCGGCCGAGGGCCAGCAGCAGCGCCACACCGCCCACCACCGGGGGCAGCACCAGCGGCAGGGTCACCAGGGCGCGGACCAGGCCCCGGCCGGGGAAGTCGGTGCGGGCCAGCAGCCAGGCCAGCGGCACCCCGATCACCAGGCTCACCGCGGTCGCCGCCGTGGCGCACACCAGGGACAGCCGCAGGGCCTGCCAGACCTCGGGTCCGGTCAGCTGCTCGGGCAGGGTGTGCCAGGGCGTCCGGACGAGGAGTGCGACCAGCGGCAGAAGCAGGAAGGCGAGGCCGAGCAGGGCGGGCAGGAGCAGGGCGAGCGGGACGCCCGTGCGGACGCGGGCACGCCGCGGGCCGCCCTCCAGGACGTCCGCGGCGGCCTGCTTCACGGGTGGGGTCACGGCTGGAGGAACCCGGCCTCGGTGAGGACCTTCTGCCCGTCGGCGGAGCGGACCAGCGCGATGAAGGCCTTGGCGGCCTCGGCGTTGGGGGCGTCCTTCAGCAGGGCGATCGGGTAGTCGTTGATGGCGTCGGCGGACTCGGGGAACTCCACGCCCTCCACCTTGTCACCCGCGGCGTGCACATCGGTCTTGTAGACGACGGCCGCGTCCGCCTCCTTCAGCTCGACCTTGGTCAGGGCGGCCTTGACGTCCTGCTCGTAGGAGACGGGGGTGAGCTTGAGGCTGCTGGCCTCCAGCGCCTTCTGGGCGGCGGCGCCGCACGGCACCTCCTTGTCGCACAGCACCACCTTCAGACCGGACTTGGTGAGGTCCTTGAGGGAGGAGACCTTGTCGGGGTTGCCCGGCAGGGTCGCGATCTCCAGCTGGTTGCGCACGAAGGTGACCGGCTCGGTGGCGTTGTCCTTGGCGTCGGTCACGATCGCCATGGTCTTCGGGCTGGCGGAGGCGAACACGTCGGCCGGGGCGCCGCCCGTGATGCTCGCGGCCAGGGTGTCGCTGCCGCCGAAGTTGAAGGTGACCTTCGTGCCGGGGTGCGCCTTCTCGAACTCCTGGCCGAGCGAGGTGAAGCTCTCCTTCAGCGAGGCCGCGGCGAAGACCGTGACCGTGCCGGAGAGCTTGGGGGAGGAGGAGGCCGAGGCGTCGGACTTGGCCGATGTGTCGCCGGAGTCGTCGGAGGAACAGGCGGTCAGGGCCAGCAGCGCGGCGACTCCCGCGCCGGCCACCTGCACGACGCGGCGGGTACGGCGCTCGGTACGGGTCATCACGTGTACTCCTCGGTTTCAGCGGTCCCTCGAACGGCCCAACATCATGATGATGCCGCATATGCAAGGCGTACGTCTTCTGGGGCTTCGCATAATCCGGGGTGAGGTGGGTGATGGGCACGCATGTGCGTTCGTACGGAGGCGGCGGCCCGCCCCCGATCCCGAGGGGGGTCCGCCGCTGTTCAGACGCGGTCGATGTGCACGTTCGTCGATTTCACGCGGGCGGTGGCCTCCATGCCGACCTCCAGGCCCAGTTCCTCGACGGCCTCCCGGGTCAGCAGGGAGACCAGCCGGTGCGGGCCGGCCTGGATCTCCACCTGGGCGGCGACGTCGCCGAGCTTGATCGCGGTGACGATGCCGGGGAAGGCGTTGCGGACCGAGGTGTACGGGGTGTCCTCGTCGGCGTTGTCCGTGCGGGCGAGGGACACCGAGAACGCGGCGAGGTCCTTGCCGTCGATGAGACGCCGTCCGCCCTCGTCCCGGTGGGTCGCCACCCGCCCGGCGTCCGCCCAGCGGCGCGCGGTGTCGGGGCTCACGCCGAGCAGCCGTGCCGCCTGTCCGATTGTGTAGCTCTGCATGGGGGTCACGATAGGGCCGCTGTTCCCCATGGGTCTCAGCCGGTGTGGACCCGCGGCCGGCGTGAGCGGTCCGGCTCGGCCTCGCGCAGCACCTCGCGGGTGACCGGGGCGACCTCGCCCTGGCCGAAGAGGAAGAAGCGCAGGAAGTTGGCGAACGGGTTGCCCTCGGTCCACTCGAAGTAGATGTGCGGGATGCAGCGGGTGGCGTCGCGGGTGTGGAGGAGGAGGGCGGCGAGCGCGTTGGGGATGGAGGAGGACTCCAGGGTCAGTACCCGGTAGCGGTTGTGCAGGACCTCGCCGCGGACCGTCAGGCCCGCCTCGAACTCGGAGGGGTCGAGGACGGTCACCTCGACGAAGACGAAGTCCTCGCCGGGGAGGTCGTTGTCCTCGCGGATCTGTTCGATCTTCTCGCGGTACTCGGCCTTGTCCCGCTGGTCGGGCTCGTTGGCGATGAACCGTATCTTCCGGCTGGCCATGTCCCGGATGAATCGTTCCGCCATCGGGTCGAGGGTCACGCTCGTCACGCGCAGTTCGAAGGCGCGGGCCAGCCGGGAGAGCAGGGAGACCAGGATGATGCCCGCGATGAAGCAGGCGCCGATCTTCACACCGTCCGGGCGCTCGATGACGTTGACGACCGTGGTGTAGAGGAACACCGCCGAGATGACCGCGAAGCCGATGGTCCACTTGCGCTGGCCGGCCTTGTGGGCGGCGATGGTCACGGCGATGGCGGCGGAGCTGATCAGCACCAGGACGCCGGTGGCGTAGGCGCCGCCCTGGGCGTCGACGTCGGCGTCGAAGATCCAGGTGACCAGGAAGGCGACCAGGGTGAAGACGATGACCATCGGGCGTACCGCGCGGGCCCAGTGCGGGGCCATGCCGTAGCGCGGCAGATAGCGGGGCATCAGGTTGAGCAGACCCGCCATCGCCGAGGCGCCGGCGAACCACAGAATCGCGATGGTCGAGATGTCGTACACCGTGCCGAAGGCGCTGCCCAGGTACTCGTGGGCGAGATAGGCGAGGGCGCGGCCGTTGGCCTGGCCGCCGGACTCGAACTCCTTCTCCGGGATCAGCAGCGTGGTGATGAAGCTGGTCGCGATCAGGAAGACGCTCATGATCAGGGCGGCCGTGGTGAGCAGCTTCTTGGTGTCCCGGATCCGGCCGACCGGCTGCTCCTCGGTCTCCCCGGCGTCGCCCTTGACGTGCGGCATGACGGCGACGCCGGTCTCGAAGCCGGACAGACCGAGCGCTAGCTTGGGGAAGACGATCAGGGCCACGCCGACCATCGCGACGACATTGCCGTGCTCGGCGGTGAGGGCATGGGCCCAGTCGGTGACGACGTGGCCCGCGGTGACCACGTGCCAGAAGCCGACGATCACCACCACGACGTTCAGCGCGAGATAGACCCCGACCAGGGCCACCGCGACGCCGATGGCCTCGAGGAAGCCCTTGAGGAACACCGCGCCGAGCAGGGCGACGAGCGCCAGGGTGATGATCAGCTGCTTGTCGTGCAGGGCGCTGGTCAGATGAGGGTTCTCCACCAGGTGGGTGGAGGCGTCGGCGGCCGACAGGGTGATCGTGATCAGGAAGTCGGTGGCGGCGAAGCCCAGCAGGGTCAGCACGAACAGCTTGCCCTGCCAGAAGGACAGCAGCCGCTCCAGCATCGCGATCGAGCCCTCGCCGTGGGGGCTCTCGTCGGCCACGCGGCGGTAGACCGGGAGGGCGCCGGCCAGGGTGACGATCACCAGCACGATGGTCGCGATGGGTGACAGCAGGCCCGCCGCGAGCGCGGCGATGCCGGGCTGATAGCCCAGGGTGGAGAAGTAGTCGACACCGGTCAGGCACATCACCCGGTACCAGGGCTGGCCCTTGTGCGCCGGTGCGGCCTCGGGCTGCTGACCCTGCTGCGCATGACCCTTGCCCATGTCGGACAGGCCCTCCAGCATCCAGGCGCGCAGGCGACTGGGGGGAGGGTGCTCGGTCGTGGCCATACGCGTGCTCCTGGGTGCGGCTCCGGCGTGGGGTTTCGGCCATCACGCGGACGGCGGAATCAGCGTAAGCGGAGAGTGACGCACAGGCCCGCGGATCATGGGCCGGACGGCGTCAAGCTTGCGTTAAGACTGGCCGCGGGCGGGCGTCGGGGGCGTCAATCGGCAGACGCTTTTCGGCCACTCGGTCGCGGCCCACAGCTCTCTTCGTAATGTTCGCTGATGGTCCCGAATGTTTCGGCCGCTCCTCGGTCGCCATCGGCCTTCGGTGCGTGAACAGATGTCAGGATTCCCTGTGTTCAGGGGGTTGCCACCCGTCGGAGGGTGTCTCTAGGGTGCGGCAGCAGCGAAGCTTTCTGGATCTGGTTCGAAACTTTCGATCTACCCAAGGAGCGCATGATGGGCGACCCGGCACTGTCCCGCCGCGGCTTCCTGGCGGCCTCCGCCGCGGCCGGGGTGAGCATGACGGCTCTGAGCGGCTGCGGCGGCGACTCGGACGGAGGGTCGTCGGGGACGACCACCATCGAGTGGTGGAACATCTCCACCACCCAGCCCACCAAGGACGTCTGGGCCGGACTCGCCAAGCAGTTCGAAGCGCAGAACCCCAAGGTGAAGATCAAGATCGTCCAGTTGGAGAACGATCCGTACAAGTCGAAGATGACGGCGCTGACCGCCTCCGGGAAGCTGCCCGACATCTTCCACACCTGGGGCGGCGGTGTCCTCAAGCAGCAGATCGACGCCGGGCTCGTCGAGGACCTGACCGACAAGAGCAAGGGATGGGGGGACGGGCTGCTCTCCGTCGCCCGGGAGCCGTATCTCTTCGACGACAAGGTCTACGGCATCCCCTTCGACATCGGCATGATCGGCTTCTGGTACAACAAGGCGCTCTTCAAGAAGGCCGGCCTCGCCGCTCCCCCCACCACCTGGAGCGGCTTCCTCGACGCCGTGCGGAAGCTGAAGGCCGCCGGGGTCACCCCGCTCGCCCTGGCCGGCAAGGAGAAGTGGCCGGGCATGTACTACTGGGCCTATCTCGCCATGCGCACCGCCGGGATCGGCGCCCTGCGGAAGGCGAACGACGACAAGGACTTCACCGGGGACGGATTCGTCCAGGCGGGTCAGCACCTCCAGGACCTCGTCGACCTCCAGCCGTTCCAGAAGGGCTTCCTCGGCGCCGCCTACAGCACCCCCACCGGCCAGGCCGCCACCATGGGCAACGGCAAGGCGGCCATGGAGCTGATGGGCCAGTGGGCGCCGGTGGTGGAGGCCGACGCGGGCAAGGGGCTCGGCGCCGACCTCGGGTTCTTCCCGTTCCCCGCGGTCGACGGCGGTCAGGGCGCGATCACCGAGGTCTTCGGCGGAGGCGGCGGCCACGCCCTGCGCAAGGGCGCCCCGCAGGCGGCCGCCGACTTCCTGAAGTTCTTCGCCTCGGCCACCACCGACACCGAACTGGTCAAGAAGACCGGTGTGCTGCCCGTCGTACCGGCCGCCGAGAGCGCGCTCACCGACCCCAACCTGTCCGCCGTACAGGCCCAGCTGAAGGCCGCCACCGGCTTCCAGCTCTATCTCGACCAGGCGTACGCGCCCGCCGTCGGCCAGGAGGTCAACGACAGCGTCGCCGGACTCATCGCGGGATCGAAGTCCCCCCAGCAGGTCACCGAGTCGATCAGCAAGGTCGCGAAGGAAGAGCAGTAGCCGGATGGCCTCGACCTACCTCCCGGACAAGCGCAGCGCCCCGGACACCGGCCGGCCGCCGCCCCTCCCCGCGGCCGCCGGCCGGACCCGACGCCGGGTGCTGCACTGGCTCACCGCCGTCGGCTTCCAGGTGCCCGCCCTGGTGCTGTTCGGCACGCTCGTGCTGCTGCCGATGCTGTTCGCGCTGTACGCCGCGTTCTTCCGCTGGGGCGGCTTCGGCATGCCGGAGGACTTCATCGGCGGCGACAACTTCACCCGCCTCTTCCAGGACCCGGTGTTCCTCGGCGACCTGTGGCGCTGCCTCGTCCTGGTGGGGCTCTCCCTGCTGCTCCAGCTGCCGTTCGCGCTCGCCCTCGCGGTCGCCCTCAACCAGCGGATCCGCGGCCGGGCCGTCTACCGCATGCTGTTCTTCGCGCCGTACATCCTCTCCGAGGCGATCACCGGCGTGCTGTTCAGCATGATCTTCGCCCCCGACGACGGACTCGCCGACCATCTGCTGGGCGCGGTGGGCCTGGACGGGCTCGGGGGGCAGTGGTTCGCCGATCCCTCCACCGTGATGGCCACCCTGTTCCTGGTCATGACCTGGAAGTACTTCGGCTTCCACATGATGCTCTACCTGGCCGGACTCCAGTCCATCCCGGCCGAGTTGACCGAGGCCGCGCTGATCGACGGGGCCGGGCCCTGGCAGCGGTTCCGCAGCGTCACCCTGCCGCTGCTCGCGCCCACCCTGCGGATCAGCGTGTTCCTGTCGGTGATCGGCTCCATCCAGCTCTTCGACCTCGTGTGGATCGTCACGGCCGGCGGCCCCGACCATCACTCCGAGACGATGGCCGTGACCATGTTCCAGTACGGCTTCAAGCGCTACCAGGTCGGCTACGCCAGCGCGATCAGCGTGGTCATCTTCGGCATCAGCCTCGTCTTCGCCCTCGCCTACCAGCGGTTCGTGCTCCGCCGCGATCTCCAGGGCGCCACCACGACCCTGCGAGGAGGCGGCTCGTGAGCGTCCGCAGAAGAGGCCGGACCCTTCCCGTGCACGCCGTGCTGGTGGTCGTCGGCGCCGTGATGGCCGTACCGCTGCTGTACGCCGTCCTGTCCGGCTTCAAGTCGACCGACCAGCTCTCCCGCAACCCCTTCGGGCTGCCCGACCCATGGGTGACCTCCAACTACACCGACATCCTCGGCTCGGGCTCCTTCTGGCGACTGCTCGGCAGCAGCACCGTGATCGCGGTCGGTACGACGGTGGTGGTGGTCGCGGTGTCCGCGCTCGCCGCGTTCTCCTTCGCCCGGTTCGCCTTCCGGGGCCGCGAACTGCTGTTCACGCTGTTCACGATGGGGCTGATGTTCCCGTTCGCGGTGGCGGTCCTGCCGCTGTTCCTGCTGCTGCGCTCGATGGACCTGCTCGACAACCCGCTCGGAGTGATCCTGCCGCAGGCGGCCTTCGGGGTGCCGATGACGATCGTCATCCTGCGCGGCTTCTTCCGGGAGATACCGGCCGAGCTGGAGGAGGCGGCGACCCTCGACGGCTGCGGGCCGTTCGGCTTCTTCTGGCGGATCCTGCTGCCGATGGCCCGGCCCGCGCTCGGCACGGTCTCCGTGCTCGCCGTCGTCGCCAGCTGGAACAACTTCCTGCTGCCGCTGCTGGTCTTCAACGAGCCCTCCTGGTGGACGCTCCCGATCGGCGTGCAGCAGTTCCAAGGCCAGTACTCCTCCGAGTACGCCCGGATCTTCGCCTATCTCGTCCTCGCCATGGTTCCCGCCCTGGCCTTCTACTCCGTCGCCGAGCGCCAGCTCGTCGGCGGTCTCGCCGCCGGCGCCACCAAGGGATGACCGGCGCCTGCCCCTACCCATGTCCCGCGCCTGCCCACGCCCCAACGACCGTGAGGAGTCGCACCATGCCCAGCACCGTCCGCACCCGGCTGAGACTCGCCGGAGCACTCGCCGCCGTCCTGGTCGCCGCCGGGATCGCCCAGGGCCCCGCCGCCCAAGCGCACGAGAAACCGCATCGGACCACCCTCGCGGACCTGGCCCAGCGCCACGGCCGCTACTTCGGCAGCGCCACCGACAACCCCGAACTCACCGACACCGCCTACACACGGATCCTCGGCGACGAGTTCGACATGATCACCCCCGGCAACGGCATGAAGTGGTACGCCACCGAGCCCCAGCAGGGCGTCTTCGACTGGACCAAGGGCGACGAGATCGTGAACCTCGCCCGGGCGAACCACCAGAAGGTCCGCGCCCACACCCTGGTCTGGCACAGCCAGGTGCCCGGCTGGCTCACGGGCAGGGAGTGGACGGCCGACGAGCTGCGCGCCGTGCTGAAGAACCACATCCAGACCGAGGTGCGCCACTACCGCGGCAAGGTCTACGCCTGGGACGTCGTCAACGAGGCGTTCAACGAGGACGGCACCTACCGTGAGACGGTCTTCTACAAGACCCTCGGCCCCGGCTACATCGCCGACGCCCTGCGCTGGGCCCACCAGGCCGACCCCAAGGCCAAGCTGTACCTCAACGACTACAACATCGAGGCCGTCGGCGCGAAGAGCGACGCCTACTACCACCTGGCCAGGGAACTGAAGGCGCAGGGCGTCCCGCTGCACGGCATCGGCCTCCAGGCCCATCTCGCCCTGCAGTACGGCTATCCGACGACCCTGGAGGACAACCTCCGCCGCTTCGCCCGCCTCGGCCTCGACACCGCGCTCACCGAGGTCGACATCCGGATGCTGCTCCCCGCGACCGAGGAGAAGCTGGCCCAGCAGGCCGAGTGGTACGGCGATCTGACCGAGGCGTGCCTCGCGGTGCGGCGGTGTGTGGGCATCACCGTCTGGGACTACACCGACAAGTACAGCTGGATTCCGGCCTTCTTCCCCGGTCAGGGGGCCGCCCTGCCCTGGGACGAGCAGCTCGCGCCGAAGCCGGCGTACACCGCGATCAGGGAGGCGCTCAGCTAGCGCTCCGGGGTGGTGCGGTGCTCGACCGGACCACCAACTCCGTGCCCAGTTCCACCCGCGGTGAGTCGGGGCGCTCACCGCGGGCCAGGCGCAGGACCGTGCGGACGGCCAGTTTGCCCATGTCGGCGAGGGGTTGGCGGACGGTGGTCAGGGGCGGCGCCGACCAGCGGACCTCCGGAAGGTCGTCGAAGCCGACCACGCTCATGTCCTCCGGGACGCGCAGACCGCGCCGGCGCAGCGCCTCGATCGCGCCGAGGGCCATCTGGTCGCTGGCGGCGAAGAGCGCGGTGGGCGGCTCGGGCAGGTCGAGGAGGGCCGTGCAGCCGGTGAAGCCCGACTCGGGGTGGAAGTCGCCGGGGACGACGAGGGTCTCGTCGACGCAGAGGCCGGCCGCCTCCAGAGCGGCGCGGTAGCCGTCGTGGCGGGCGCGGGAGCACAGCAGCCGGGGCGGGCCCGCGATCAGGCCGATGCGGCGGTGGCCGAGGGCCAGCAGATGCTGGGTGGCGGCGAGGCCGCCGGACCAGTTGGCGGCGCCGATCGTCGGGGTGTCGAGGGCGGGGGAGCCCATCGGGTCGACGACCACCAGCGGGACGCTCAGGATGCGCAACTGCTCGTGCAGCGTGGGTTCCAGGGCCGAGGTGACCAGGATGACGCCGTCGGAGGCCCGGGCGCGCAGATTGCGCATCCACTCGCGGGCGTCCCCGGAGCGGCCGTGGATCGCCGAGACGACGGTGCCCACCCCGGCCGCGTGGGCGACCTCCTCGACCCCGCGGATGATCTCCACCGCCCAGGGGCTGTCGAGGTCGTTGAAGACCAGGTCGAGCAGGGCCGCGCGGGTCGCGGAGGGGGCGGTGGGGCGCTTGCGGTAGCCGTGTTCCCGCAGCAGCTCCTCGACGCGGGCGCGGGTGCGCGGGGAGACGTCGGAGCGGCCGTTGACCACCCGGGAGACGGTCGGCACCGAGACGCCGGCCCGGCGGGCGATCTCCGTGATGGTGACCTTGCCCGTCACCGCGGGTGCCGTGCCCTCCGCCGTCACGGCCGTGCCTTCCGCCCTCGCAGCCGGGTCGTCCGCGGTCATTCCCCCACCTCCGTCGCCTGTTCCGGGCGCGGTGCCGAAACTTCCAGGAGTCTTCCGGAAAACGGGTGCGTACGGAAGGGAAGACGGGCGCTACGAGGAGTGAGCGGCCCCGGACACGCGTCGGGGCCGGTTCGCAGCGACTGGCTGCGGTCCGGCCCCTCGAAGTCCCCGGACGGCGGTCCCGCGCCGTCCGGTGCTGCTCAGGCTGCGGTCGTGACCCGGTGCGGGGCGATGACCTGGCCGTCCGGCAGGAGCTCACCGGTGTCCTCGAAGAGGAGGACGCCGTTGCACAGCAGGCTCCAGCCCTGTTCCGGGTGGTGCGCCACGAGCCGGGCGGACTCCCGGTCGGCGGAGGTTGCTGTCGGGCACGGCGGCTGGTGCTGGCACATGGATGGGTTCTTCCGCTCTGGCGTGATGTGTGAGGTGGATGTTTTCGAGTCTGTCCCGCGGCGTGAAGCGTCGTGTACGTCGTTCATGGCCGCCCCCCGTTGTGATAAGTCGGTCGGAACCCAGTGTTGCCCCACGGACGTCGTTCCGCAGGGATTTCGCGGCACCGCCTCTCACAGGTTCATGACGCATCACCCGCGCGGGCGGTTCATCTCAACTGCACTGTCACTTCGGGTGGTTTCCAGTGGCCGGATAGGGCTAGTCCGGACGGGGACGTGGGGACGAACACCGCGAACACCGCGGACGGCACCGTACCCCGGCACCGGGGTCGTGGTGCCGGGGTACGGAGGTCCGCCGTGCGCGTGTCCGCGGTTACGGCGTCAGGCGGGCGAGCCCAGCAGGGGCGGCGGCGCCGACGGGGTCACCCTGAGGGTGAGCACGGGGAGCAACTCGGCGACGCGGTGGGCGCGATGGGCGGCGATCCCGGGCGGCGCCGGGGCCAGCGGCACCAGCAGATCGGTCGCGGCGGGGTGACCGGTGCTGCCGTCGCCGTCGGTGTCGCCGTGCAGCCAGAGCGTGAGCATGTAGAGCCCGGGGACCGACAGCAGCCGTGCCTGGTACGGCTGGGTCGCCGACTCGGCCTGCCGCAGGGCGCGTTCGGTGGAGGCGATGTAGGGGCCCTCGAAGAAATGGGAGAACGCCCAGCCGTCCGGGGTCAGCCGGGTCTCGGCCGCCGCCACGGCCCGGTCGCCGCAGCGGATCAGGAAGCGCCAGCCGGCCAGCCGGGTCGCGGACACGCCCTCGGGGGTGATCCGGTCCAGGACGTGCAGCGGCAACGGCAGTTCGGGGGTGGCCTCGTCCTGGGCGGAGCGCAGGGACGGAGTTCGGGCCTCGCGGACCGCGGTGGGGGAACCGAGGGCCGTGAGGACGGAGCGAAGGGCGGGCGCGGGAGCCGGAGGGACGTGCAGCGGCATGATGGGTCGCCTCTCATTCACAGGCGGTGGCGCGAGGGCGGGGGCGGACGGCGCTGTCAGCTAGCTCTCGTGAAGGTCGCAGAGGCAGGGGCCGGGGTCTTCGGACAGCCGGGGTGCGCGAGCGGCCTGCCGCCACCTGGACGACAGGCTCCTTCGGCCACCGGGCCCACCTTCTCCGCCTTGTGCGAGGAGTTTATACGACACGTGTTCAGACTGTGTTTCGTCTAGCCGATTCCGGGACACCCGGCAAGAGTCCATTCGGTCGGCGATACGTGTGAATCATCCCGATTCAGAGCGACCCGCGCCGCGATGACCTCGGGATATGCGAGCGCGATGGTCGGCCCATTCTCGTCGGATTTTTTCACGAGTTCCCGGGCACGAGTTCCGGAGTTCGTGAAAGAGCGGTCTGCCGCTTGCCCCGTGAATGTGCCTCCGGTCAGCCCGGACGCTTCCGGTCAGAGTAGCGGGTGGCGGGAACCGGCGGGGACGTTATCGATCGGCTCGGTTGGGCATCATCCCACCTGACCCGGGAGACCGGCGGCCGGATCACCGGCCCGCCCATGCGAGGAGGGACGCTTCGATGGGGGAGAAGGTCGTGGCGGGCGGGTTCGACCTGTCCGATCGGCAGCAGTACCGCGACAAGCTCCGAAGGTGCCTGACGGGGCTGGAGCGGCTTCTGGCCCAGGAGCGCTTCGACCGGCCGAAGAACCTCATGGGGCTCGAGATCGAGCTGAATCTCGCGGGCGCCGACGGCCTGCCGAAAATGCTGAATGGCGAAGTGCTCGAACGGATCGCGAGCCGAGATTTCCAAACAGAACTCGCCATGTTCAACCTGGAAGTCAACATAGCTCCACACCGATTGGGCGGCAGGGTATTCGACCGGCTCGCCGAGGAACTCCGTACGTCACTGGCATATGCCCATCGAAAGGCGGGCGAGGTCGACGCGGGAATCGTGATGATCGGTATTCTGCCGACCCTCGACCGTGACGATCTGGTCTCCACCAATCTTTCCGACGTCGACCGCTACACCCTTCTCAACGACCAGATCGTGGCCGCCCGGGGCGAGGACTTCGCCCTCGACATCGAGGGCGTGGAGCACCTGTCGTGCACCTCCAAGTCGATCGTCCCCGAGGCCGCCTGCACCTCCGTGCAACTGCACCTCCAGGTCACCCCGGCCCGCTTCGCCGACGTGTGGAACGCGGCGCAGGCCGTCACCGCCGCGCAGATCGCCGTGGGCGCCAACTCGCCCTTCCTGTTCGGCCGCGAGCTGTGGCGCGAGTCCCGGCCCCCGCTGTTCATGCAGGCCACGGACACCCGCCCGCCCGAGCTCCAGGCGCAGGGCGTACGGCCGCGGACCTGGTTCGGGGAGCGGTGGATCAGCTCGGCATACGAGCTGTTCGAGGAGAACCTGCGCTTCTTCCCGGCGCTGCTGCCCCTGTGCGACGAGGAGGACCCGCTGGAGGCGCTGGAGGCGGGCCGCATCCCGTCCCTCGCCGAGCTGGTCCTGCACAACGGCACCGTCTACCGGTGGAACCGGCCGGTGTACGGCATCGCCGACGGCGTCCCCCACCTTCGGGTGGAGAACCGGGTGCTGCCCGCCGGGCCCACCGTGACCGACGTGATCGCCAACGCGGCCTTCTACTACGGCGTCGTCCGCGCCCTCGCCGAGGACACCCGGCCGGTGTGGTCCCGGCTGCCGTTCGAGGCGGCCGAGGCGAACTTCGACGCGGCCTGCCGGTACGGCATCGACGCGCGCCTGCAGTGGCCGCGGCGCGGGCGGCTGGGGGGTGTGGGCGAGGTGGACGCGGTGAGTCTCGTACGGGAGGAGTTGCTGCCGCTCGCCGAGGCCGGGCTGGACGCGTGGGGAGTGGAGCCGGCCGACCGGGACTACTACCTCGGGATCATCGAGGAACGGTGCCGGCGGCGGGTGAACGGGGCGACGTGGCAGGTCGCGACGTTTCGGCGGGCCGTGGAGGCGGGGTTGTCCCGGGACGCTGCGCTGGCTGCGACCACGCGGCGGTATGCGGAGCTCATGCATGTGGGGGAGCCGGTGCATACGTGGCCTGTGGGGTTGCCGGTGCCCGTCGGGTGAGGTCCGGGATGGCGCGGTGGTGTGCCGGGTGCGGTCCGGTGGGGGCCGATCGCGCAGTTCCCCGCGCCCCTTAGGCCGGGGTGGTGGTCGTGGCTTTCGTGGCATCGGGCAAGCTGTTGTGTCCCTTGAACGGAAGCGGGTGTGCGGGTGGGCGAGGTGTATGACGAGCGGCCGTCTCGGCGGATCTTTCGGGACGAGACGCTGCTTGTGCTGGGGCTGTCGCTCGGCGCCAGCGGTGTGTCCGCGCTCATCAGCTTCATCGGGTCGGTCACCAAGCCGGGTGGGCTCAAGGACCAGGCGGCCACGCTCAACGCCTCGGCCGCGCCGGGGCGGCCCTGGCTGGATCTCGCCTGGCAGCTCTTCGGGATCGCCTCGGCGCTGGTCCCGGTGGCGCTCGTCGCGCATCTGCTGATGCGGGAGGGGCAGAGCGGGCTGCGCACGCTCGGCTTCGACCGCACCCGTCCCTGGTTCGACCTGGGCCGCGGTGCCGGGATCGCCGCCGTCATCGGCAGCACCGGCATCGCCTTCTATCTGCTGGCCCGCGAGCTCGGCTTCAACCTCACCGTCGTCCCCGAGGCGCTCCCGGACGTGTGGTGGAAGTACCCCGTGCTGATCATGTCGGCGCTGCAGAACGCGATCCTCGAAGAGGTCATCGTGGTCGGCTATCTGCTGCGCCGACTCGGCCAGCTGGGCTGGACCCCGGGCACGGCGCTGGTGGCCAGTGCCGTGCTGCGCGGGTCGTACCACCTCTACCAGGGCATCGGCGGGTTCATCGGCAACATGGTGATGGGCGTGGTGTTCGTCTACCTGTACCGGCGCTGGGGGCGGGTGGGGCCGCTGGTGGCGGCCCATTCGCTGCTCGACATCGGCGCCTTCGTGGGGTACGCGCTGCTGGCCGGGAGGGTGCCCTGGCTGCCGACCCACTGAGCCGCCGGGCGTTCACCAGGCCAGCAGTTCGCCCTCGACGACCGTCACCGCGCGGCCGGTCAGCACGGTCCGCTCGCCGCGCAGTTCGGTGCCGACCCGGCCGGAGCGGGGGGATGCCTGCAGACCGGTGAGCCGGGTACGGCCGAGCCGTTCGGTCCAGTACGGGGCCAGGGCGGTGTGGGCGCTGCCGGTGACCGGGTCCTCGTCGATGCCGACGTTCGGGAAGAAGCAGCGGGAGACGAAGTCGTAGCCGAGGGCGGGGTTCTCCGCGCGGGCGGTGGCGATGATGCCGCGCCGGGAGTGGGCGGCGAGCGCCCTGTGGTCCGGACGCAGGGCGTGCACGGTCTTCTCGTCGGCCAGCTCGACCAGCAGGTCGCCCAGGTGCGGACCGGTGTCGAAGGCGGTGAGCGGCTCGGCGCCCAGGGCCTCGGCGACCCCGGCCGGGAGCGCTACCGGGGTGAGCGGAGCGGTCGGGAAGTCCAGGGTGATCGAGCCGTCCTCGGCCGGGCTCGCGATCAGCACGCCGCTGCGGGTGGCGAACCGGACCGGACCGGTGTGGGCGCCCGTGCTGTGCAGGACGTGGGCCGTGGCCAGTGTGGCGTGGCCGCACTGGTCGACCTCGGCGACGGGCGTGAACCAGCGCAGCGCCCAGTCCGCCTCGCCGCCCGGCGGGAGGGGGTGGGCGAAGGCCGTCTCGGCGTGGTTGACCTCCAGAGCCACGTTCTGGAGCCGGTCGTCGCCCGGGAAGGCGTCGAGGAGCAGGACCCCGGCCGGGTTTCCGGCGAAGGGGCGGTCGGTGAAGGCGTCGACGATTCGAATCCGCATGGCGGTGACGGTAGGTGGTCGGCGGAACGGCCGGCCAAGGCCAATCCACGAGTCCTGGACCGGTTCTCCCGGGCCACCGGGAACCTGCGCCTTCGTCGCGGACGGCGGCAAGCACCCGGTGAGGAGTATCTGACCTGCGGTTTCCTCCCGCTGCGCGGGAGCGCGGTCCCTGCGATGCTGGAGGAGGCGAGCGCTACCCACGATCGACGCCGGGCGGTGAGCGCATGGCTGGATTCGAGGAAGACGGTGCGGAGTCGAAGGCTCCGGGGGCCGATCCGCAAGGGGATCCGTATCTGCGGACGCGGTTCGCGATCCCCGCGCGGCCTGCGACGTTCCTGCGCCGGACACGGCTCCTGCGGCATCTCGACGAGGCCCTGGGCACCCCGCTGACCATGGTGAACGGCTCCGCCGGAGCGGGGAAGACCCTGCTGGTCGCCGACTGGGCCGCCGAGCGGGAGCCGTCCGTCGCCTGGTTCACCACCGAGGCCGCCGACCAGGGCCCCGGAATGTTCTGGGCCTATCTGCTCCAGGCGCTGCGGGCCGCCGGGGTGCCGCCGCCCGCCGGGGTCGGCAGCCCGGCGGACGCCAGCCGGGTCACCCGCACCCTGCTGGCGCGGCTCGCCGCCGATCTCAGCGCGCGCGAACGGCCCGTCACCCTGGTCCTCGACGAGTACGACCAGGTGCGCGACCCCGACATCGCACAGCAACTGGAGTTCGTACTGCACCACGCGGGCGGCGGTCTGCGCCTGATCCTCGTCACCCGCACGGAACCCCTGCTGCCGCTGCACCGCTACCGGGCCGCCGGGCAGCTGACCGAGATCCGGGGCGCGGAGCTGGCCTTCACCCCGCGGGAGACGGCCGAACTGCTCGCGCTGCACGGACTGAACCTTCCCCTGCCCGCGGCGGGTGCGCTGGTGGAGCGCACCCGGGGCTGGGCCGCCGGCCTGCGGCTGTGCGCCCTCGCCGCGCAGGAGAGCCCGGATCCGCAGACGTATCTGAAGGAGTTCGAGGCCGACCGCAGCACCGTCGCCGACTTCCTGCTGGCGGAGGTGCTCAAGCAGCAGAGCCCCGAGGTCCAGGACCTTCTGCTGCGGGTCAGCGTCCTCGAACGGCTCTGTCCCGAGCTCGCCAACGCCCTGACCGAGCGCGCCGACTCCGAGCCGATCCTGGCCGGACTGCACCGGGAGAACGCGTTCGTCGAGGACCTGGGGCACGCCTGGTACCGCCTCCACCCGCTGTTCGGCGAGATCCTGCGGGCCCATCTGCGGGTGCGCGCGCCCGGTCTGGAGCCGGAGCTGCACCGGCGGGCCGCCCACTGGTTCGGGCGTTCCGGACTGCTCACCGAGACGCTCGGGCACGGGGCCGCCGCGGGCGACTGGGAGTTCACCGCGAGCGCCCTCGTCGAGGACCTCGCCATCGGCCAGCTCTTCACCGGGCTGCGCTCCGACGAGCTCGTCGAGCTGTTCTCCCACATGGGGCCCGAGGCCGGCAGCCCGGCGACGGAGCTCGTCCGGGCCGCGCGGGATCTGTCGCGCTGCGATCTGGAGCACGGTCTGGCGCATCTGCGCGAGGCCCAACGGGGGTTGGCGGAGAGGGAGGGGGTGGCGGGGGCGGACCTGCCGGGTGCGGACGCTCCCGATGCGGGTGCGGGTGCCGCTTCGCTCGCGGACGCTCTGGAGGCAGGCACCTCGGTGGGGCAGGGCGCCGCTTCGCGCGATGCCTCCGGCCCCGGAGATCCCGCCGCCCGGCTCAGCTGTGCCCTGCTGGAGGCCTCCGCCGCCCGGCTGACCGGCTCGCCCGCGCGCGCGGAGGCGGCCGCGGCGGACGCCGAGAAGGTACGCGGACAGGTCCCCGCCCATCTGCTGGACAAGCACCCCGAACTCACCGCCCTGCTGCTGACCCATCTGGGCTCGACCCGGCTGTGGGCGGGGCGGTTCGAGGAGGCGCGGGAAGCCCTCGCCCCCGCCGCCGACTGCCCCGGCGGTGCCTCGACGGCGCTGCTGCGCGAGGACGCCCTCGGCCGGCTGGCTTTGATCGACTGCCTGGACGGCTGGGCCGGCCGCGCCGAGCGCAAGGCCCGCGCGGCGATGGCCGAGACGGAACGGTTCGGGCTGCCCCGGTCGGCCGGCTCCGGCATCGGACTGCTCGTCCTGGCCGCGGTGGCCGTCGACCGCAACGAACTGGACGAGGCGCAGGCAATGCTCGACGCGGCGGCCGAGTCGCACCCCGCGCTGCGGGACCCGGTGCGGGAGGCCGGCCGTGCCCTCGCCACCGCCCGGCTCCATCTGGCCCGGGGCGACACACGGGGCGCGCTCGCGGCGGTGGAGCCGACCGTCGCCGCCGAGGTCGTCTCGCCCTGGGCGGCGGGGCAGTCGGCGGTGGTCGCCTCCGCCGCGCATCTCGCGGAGGGACGGCCCGAGGCCGCCGTACGCCTGCTGCGGGAGGTGCCGGAGGACCAGGTGGCCTGTGCCGTGGAGGAGGCCCGGGCCCGGCTGGCCGCGGGCGAGCCGGGCGCGGCGGTCGATCTGCTCGACCGGACGCACCCCGAGGACCGCTGCGGGCCCGCGGTCACCGTCCGGGCCGCGCTGGTGCGGGCCCGGGCCGCCGAACGGAGCGGCGATCCCGCCGCCGCGCGCCGGCTCGTCGCCCGGGCCCTGCGCGAGGCGCGCCGCGACCGGCTGCGCCGGCCCTTCCTCGAGACCGGCCCCTGGCTCCGGCCCCTCCTGCGCACCGACCCCCTGCGGGAACTGGCCGGCGGCTGGCTCACCCCCGGCGCGCCCCCGCCGCCCGCCGAGGAGGCGTCCCCGGTGGTCGTGGAGGACCTGAGCGGACGCGAGCGCGATGTGCTGCAACGGCTGGCGATGATGATGTCCACCGAGGAGATCGCGGCCGATCTGTATGTGTCGGTGAACACGGTCAAGACCCACCTCAAGAGCGCCTATCGCAAGCTGGGCGTCAACCGCCGTCACGACGCGGTACGCCGGGCACGCGAACTCGGGCTGCTTTGATGATCAATTAATAAAGTCGGGTTGTCGGGTAGTTGTGCGGATTGACGTCGGCTAATCACGGAAATCACGATGAGTGGTTGACCCTGACGCTGTGTGCATGTTACTTATGGTGTCGGTCGATATAGGTCGACCAAATCTCTCGGGGGAGGGGTACGGGGCAGGGGAATCTTCTTTCGGGTGTCGCTTCCATTCGCGTATTCGCGTCGCATATTCGTGTGCGATTTTTCAATGCATTGCCTGGGGGGCATAGCTGGGTGCCTCCATGCCTAAATCACAAGGAATGGAGAGGGTATGGCGACGTCCGTCTCGTATCCCGGGGTTTACATCGAGGAGCTGTCGAGCGCGGTTCGCACGATCACCGCGGTGACGACGTCGGTCACCGCGTTCGTGGGCGCGACCCGGCGCGGGCCGATCGACGAGGCGGTGACGATCACCAGCTTCGCCGACTTCGAGCGGCAGTACGGCGGCCTGGACGCGAAGAGCCTGGTCAGCTACGCGGTGCAGCAGTTCTTCCTGGCAGGCGGCTCGGTCGCGGTCGTCGTCCGGGTCGCGAAGGGCGCCGCGCCGGCGTCGAAGGACATCGCGGCGGGCGGCGAGCCGAAGGCGCTGACCGTGACCTCGCGGGACGCCAGCGACTGGGGCAACGGGCTGCGGGTGGCGATCGACCCGGGCGCGGCCGACGACACGTTCGGCCTGCGCGTGCTGGACGCCTCCGGAGCGGTGCTGGAGCGGTACCGCAACCTGTCGATGAGCCCCGACGCGCCCCGCTTCGTCGAGGCGGTCGTCAACGAGTCGTCGTACATCGACGTCAAGGCGACCGGTGACGCCGTGCCGGACTTCTCCGGCACGGTCTCGGGACCGGTCGACCGGCTGCCGGACCTGGCCGGCAAGAAGCTCACCGCGACCGTCGAGGGCGTCCCCGCGGTCGAGATCACGCTCTACACCCCCACCGAAACCAAGCCCGCGTCGCTGACCGCGCTCGGCCTGCTGCTGGAGCGCAAACTGCGAGCGGCGTCCCCCAACAAGGCCTTCACCAGGGCGGACGTCGATGTGGCCGGCAAACGGCTCCAGGTGCTGGCCGGGACGGCGGGCGCCACGATGACGCTCACCGGCGAGGTGGCGAACGCGCTCGGCCTGACCACCGCGCATGCGACCGCCTACGCGCTGGAGGGCGGCGACGACGGCGACCCGCCGACGGACGCCGAGTTCCGCGGCAGCGAGGCCGACAAGACCGGCCTGCAGGCACTGCGGGAGGTGCCGGACGTCAACCTCCTCTGCCTCCCCGACCTGGCCGGGCCGGACTACACGGGGGACGCGATCGGCGTGATCGCCATCGCCGAGGAGCTCTGCGAGGACAAGCGGATGCTGCTGATCGTCGACAGCCCGCCGGAGTGGACCGGCATCGAACAGGCCCGCGCCGGTCTGCCGGCGTACGACGCCGTCCGCAGCGACCACGCGGCGCTGTACTTCCCGCACATCACGATGACCGACCCGCTGACCGGACGGCTGCGCACCTTCCCGCCGTCGGGAATGGTCGCCGGGCTGATGGCCAGGACCGACGCCGAGCGCGGCGTCTGGAAGGCGCCGGCCGGCACCGACGTGCGGCTGACCGGAGTGCGCTCCATGAGCGTCAGGATGTCCGACACCGAGAACGGCCTGCTCAACCCGCTCGGGGTGAACTGCCTGCGGAGCTTCCCGATCGTCGGCCCGGTGATCTGGGGCGCGCGCACCCTCCTCGGCGCGGACGCGCTCACGTCGGAATGGAAGTACGTCCCCGTCCGGCGGCTGGCGTTCATGCTCGAGGAGAGCCTCTACCGCGGCCTGAAGTGGGTGGTGTTCGAGCCGAACGACGAGCCGCTGTGGGGCCAGATCCGGCTGAACGTCGGAGCCTTCCTGCACACCCTGTTCACCCAGGGCGCGTTCCAGGGCACGTCGTCGCGCGAAGCCTATTTTGTGAAGTGCGACAAGGACACCACGACCCAGGACGACATCAACCGCGGCATCGTCAATGTGATCGTCGGTTTCGCGCCGCTGAAGCCGGCCGAGTTCGTCGTGGTGAAGATCGAGCAGATGGCCGGCCGGATCGAGGTCTGAGGAATTAAAAATGGCAGAGTTCACTGTCAACGCGCAGCGGTTCGACCCTTACAAGAACTTCAAGTTCCTGGTGCTCTGGGACGGCAAGACCGTCGCCGGGTGCAGCAAGATCAGCCCGCTGAAAAGAACGACCGAGGTGATCAAACACCGTAACGGCGGCGATCCCAGCTCACCCAGGAAATCCGCCGGCCGGACCGAGTTCGAGGCGATCACGATCGAGCGCGGCGTCACGCACGACCCGGAGTTCGACCGCTGGGCGAACAAGGTCTGGATGGTCGGCCAGGGCCTCGGCAGCGAGTCCTCGCTGAAGGACTTCCGCAAGGACATCGTGATCCAGGTCCTCAACGAGGCCGGACAGGTGGCGCTCGCCTACAAGGTGTACCGCGCGTTCCCGTCGGAGTACCAGGTGCTCGGTGAGATGGACGCGAACGCGAACGCGGTCGCGATCCAGCACCTGAAGCTCGAGTGCGAGGGCTGGGAGCGGGACCTGGAGGTCGCCGAGCCGGACGAGCCGTCGTACCGGATTCCGTAAGGGGCGCGAGGTGGCTGCCCCGACGGAACTGCTCGCCGCCTGGGAGATCGGGCTCACGCTGCCCGCCTCCTCGGCCCAGCGGGCGGTACTCCTGCACGCGCTCGCCCGGCCCGGGCGGGCGGCCGACGACCTGCTCGGTGTCCCGGTCGGGACCAGGGACGCCGACCTGCTCGGCCTGCGCGCCGAACTGTTCGGCGATGTCCTGTCGGTCAGGATCGGCTGCCCGGCGTGCGGAGCGGACCTGGAGTTCGACGTCGACACGACCGGCCTGGCGGCCGCCGCGCCCGCGGCCGAGCCGAAACCGCTGACCGACGGCGACTGGACCGTGCGGTTCCGGCTGCCGACCCCCGCCGATCTGCTCGCGGTGCACGACCGGGCCGCGCAGGATCCACGGAGCGGGCTCGCGGCCCGGCTGGTGCTCGAGGCGCGGCGCGGTGACCGGGCGGTCCCCGCGGACCTGCTGCCGGAGCGCGTCGTGCACCTCCTCGCCGAGGCGGTCGCGGCGGCGGATCCGGCCGCCGACATCTCGTTCGCCATGGCGTGCCCGGACTGCGGCGCCCAGGTGCGGGCACAGCTCGACATCGCGACCTACCTGTGGGACGAGCTCGACTCGTGGGCCCGTACGACGCTCGCCGACGTGCACGCGCTGGCCTCGAGCTACGGGTGGACCGAACCCGAAGTGCTGGCGCTCTCACCGCTGCGCCGCCGCTACTACCTGGAGCTGGCCGGACATGGCTGAGACACGGACACCGGACCTGTTCGACCGGCTCCTCGCCCGCACGGGGGCGGCCAGCCGACCGGACGCCGTGGTGCCGCTGGCACGGCCGCGGCTGGCGATGCCGTTCGAGCGGCTGCCCGCGGCGGCGCCGACCGAGACCGAGGTCGAGATCGACGCCGCCGCCCCGGCGCGGCCGGAGACTTTCCCCGTACCAAGGCCGACGGCGCAGGCCGCTCCGCAGGGGGCGCCGGCGCCACCAGCCTCGGTGCTGAGCCGCATCGAGCGGACCGTGCGGTCGATCGAGACGGTGCGCACCCTGTCCGCGGAGTCGCCGAGAGCGGCGCAGCCGGCCGCGCCGCCCGTCCTGCACAGCGACGTGGAGCGGCTGGTGCCGGCGGCGGAGGCGGTGGCGCGGGCCGTCGAGCAGCCGGTGGATCGGCGACCCGCCGCGGACATGCCGGCGCCAACCCCGTCCGTCCGGACCGCGCCCGCCGCGCGGACGGGGTCCGCGGCGCTTCGCTCCGTGCCGCGGAGCGCCGGTGAGGTCCGGCGGCGCGAGCCGCAGACCGCGCCGGCCGAGCCGTCGGTCCAGGTCACCATCGGCCGGCTCGAGGTGACGACAGCGCCGCACGAACCGAAGCGGGAACGGAACGGCCGGACCGGACGGCCCCAGCCGGCCGTCGGCCTTGATGCCTTCCTCGACCGGCGGGAGGCGACGTGAGCAACTACCTGGCGATCGCCCAGGCCACCGAGGCGCTGCGCGGCCTGCTGGCCCGCTCGGTGCAGTCCGACGTGCCCTACGCCGTGCAGGTCGAGGCGCGCAAGCCGCCGAGCGAGCCGGTGACGGAGCCGACCATCACGGTGTTCTGTTACCGGATCACCCCGAACGCCTCCCGGCGCAACGCCGACACGCCCACCCGCGACGGTGCCGGGCTGCTGCTGCGGACGCCCACCGCGGCCTACGACGTCCACTACCTGATCAGCTGCTACGGCAACGAGACCCAGCTGGTGCCGCAGGCGCTGCTCGGCTCGGTGGCGCGCACGCTGCACGAGCAGCCGGCGCTGTCCGCGCAGGACCTGGAGACGGCCGCCGGGCAGGCGTTCCTGGCCGGCGCCGACCTCGCGGCCTCACCGCAGGCGGTCCGGCTGACGCCGTCGAAGATGGATGTCGACGACCTGTCGAAGCTGTGGTCGATGCTGATCCAGACGCCGTACACGCCGTCGATCGCGTTCGAGGCGTCCCTGCTGCTGCTCGAGAGCCGACAGACCCCCGCCGCCGGCCGCCCGGTCCGGGAGCACCGGATCCGGGTGGTCCCGGGCCGCCGCCCGGTGGTGGAGGAACTGCGCGGCCGCCCCGCCGGCTCGGACGCCGAACCGCGCCCCGGCCCGGTGCCGCTGGGCCACGAGGTGGTGCTGACCGGGCACGACCTGAACGGCGAGAAGGTCACCGTCGACGTCGGCGGCGAGCCGGTGGAACCGTCCGCCGTCGACGACGGCCGGGTGGTGTTCACCCCGCCCGCCGACCTGGCGCCGGGAGTGCACCCGGTACGGGTCCTGCACGCGATCGCGCTCGGCGACTCGGTCCGGATCCTCGACTCGAACGAGATCGCGCTGGCCCGGCAGGCCACCGTGACGGCGTCCGAGGTCACCGCCGGCCGGGTCGTCGCCACCCTGGACCTCGCGGTCGGCGACCGGCAGCGGGTGTCGGTGCTCCTGGACGAGCTGGACGGGCCCGGCAGCCACCGGTTCGACGCGGAGTACCCGCTGCCCGGTCCGCGGGACCCGAGGACGGTCGCGGTCACCGCGCCGGGCGTCGCCGCCGGCAGCTATCTGCTGCGGGTGCGGATCGACGGCGTCGACACCGTGGTCGGCGAGGACCTGCGCACGCCGGCGGTGGAGTTCTGATGGACGACGACGGGCGCGAGGCCGACGCGGCGGTCATGGCCAGGGCCGTGGCCGATGTCCTCGCACGCCTTGACGCGCACGCCCGGGCCGCCGCCGACCGCGCGGCCGACACCGGCACCGCCGGACGGCTGCGGCGCCGGTCCCGGCACCCGGCGGCGGACGCCGGTGAGGGAGCGGCCCGGGAGGACGACGGTCGCGGCGGGGCGTCGTACGACGAAGGCTCGCTGGCGACGGTGGTCGCCTGCTTCGGGCTGACGTCGTTCGAACGGGACCTGCTGGTGCTGTGCGCGGCGATGGAGCTGGGGCCGACGGCGGCGGCGCGCTGTGCGGCGGTGAGCGGGCGGGCGTTCCCGACCTTCTCGCTGGCCCTCGCCGCGCTGGCCGAGCCGCACTGGAGCGCGCTGACGCCGGACGCGCCGCTGCGCCGGTACCGGCTCGTCGAGGTCGCCGACGACGGGGTGCTGACCACCGCGCGGCTGCGGATCGACGAGCGGGTGCTGCACTTCCTGCTGGGGGTCTCGCAGGTCGAGCCGCGGCTCCAGGGACTGGTCGCGCGCACCGCCGTACCCGGCCGCCTGCCCGAGTCGCAGGAGCGGCTGGCGGCGGAACTGGCGGCGGCGGTGAGCACCGACCGGGTGGCGGCGCTGTCCGGAGGCGATCTGCAGACCCGGCGGGAAGTGACGGTCACCGCGGCGCGGGCGGCCGGTTTCGCGACGTTCACGCTGGCAGCGGCCGACCTGCCGGCCGAGCCCGCCGACCGCGCGGTGCTGGCCCGGCTCTGGGAGCGCGAGGGCGTGCTGCTGCCCGCCGCGCTGCTCGTCGAGGTCTCCGAGACGACGCAGGCGGCGGCCGTGGAGGCGTTCGTGGCGATGCTCGGCGTGCCGGTGGTGCTGTCCAGCCAGGACCCGCTCGCCGCAGCCGCGACGCACCGCGCGCAGCTGGTCGTCGAGCCGCTGGAGCAGGCGGAGCAGCGCGAGCTGTGGCGCGCCGCGCTGGACGGCCGCGGCGACGACGTCGACGTGGCGGGACTCGTGGCCCAGTTCAGCCTGCCGGGGCATGTGATCCGGTCCGCCGGCGCGGTCGCCCGCGAGGCCGACGGCGATGTGCGGGCCGCGGCCTGGCGTGCGGGCCTGGCGCACGCGCGCATCGCGCTCGACGAGCTCGGCCGCCGGGTGGAGCCGGGGGCCGGCTGGGACGACCTGGTGGTGCCGGAGCGGCAGCGCAGGATCCTGCGCGAGATCGTCGCGCACGTCCGGCAGCGCGCCACCGTCCACCAGGACTGGGGCTTCGAGGACGTGCTGCGGCGCGGGCTCGGCGTCACCGCGCTGTTCGCGGGCAGCAGCGGCACCGGCAAGACGCTGGCCGCCGAGGTGGTGGCGGGCGAACTCGGGCTGGACCTGTTCGTCATCGACCTGTCCCAGGTGGTCAGCAAGTACATCGGGGAGACCGAGAAGAACCTGCGCCGGATCTTCGACGCGGCCGAGCGCGGCGGCGCGGTGCTGCTCTTCGACGAGGCGGACGCGCTGTTCGGCAAGCGGAGCGAGGTGAAGGACTCGCACGACCGGTACGCGAACCTCGAGGTCAGCTATCTGCTGATGCGGATGGAGTCGTACCGGGGCCTGGCGATCCTGACCACGAACCAGAAGAAGGCCCTGGACCACGCGTTCATGCGGCGACTGCGGTTCGTGGTGGACTTCCCGTTCCCGGACGCGGCCGAGCGGGCCGAGATCTGGCGGCGGGTGATCCCGCCGCGGGTCCCGGTCGACGGGGTCGCGGTCGAACGGCTGGCGCAGCTGACGGTGGCCGGCGGGAGCATCCGGAACGTCGCGCTGTCGGCCGCCTTCCTGGCCGCCGACGAGGGCACCGAGCTGCAGATGCGGCATCTGCTCGCCGCCGCGCACACCGAGTACGCCAAGCTCGAGCGCTCGGTGACGTCCACGGAGGTGGCCGGATGGGTGTGAGCCTGCACGTGGACGAGCTGGTGATCCGCGGCGTCGACGGCGTACGACGCGCCGACGCGGACCGGATCGCGAGCGCGTTCACCCGTGAGCTCACCCGGCTGCTGACCGAGCAGCCGCCGGCCGCCGAGGCCGCGTCGTACGACGTGCTGAGCGGCCTGCGTCCGTTGCCCGCCACCACCTCCCCGCGCCGCCTCGGGCGCGAGCTGGCCCGTGCCGTGCACCGGGAGCTGATGCGATGAGCGCCGTCACGCCGGTCCGGCAGCAGCAGCCGGAGCCGCCGCGCCGCAAGCGCGCCAATCGGTCCGTGCCGCTGCGGGACCGGTGGGCACGGCGCACGCCGCCGGCGCCGGACGCGGTGCTCGCGCAGGCCGGGAAGCCGCTGGAGCCGGGGGTCGGGCGCGCGATGGAGGAGTGGCTCGGCCACGACTTCAGCGCGGTCCGGATCCACAGCGACCGGGACGCGGCCGCGCTGGCCGAGCTGGTCGGCGCGGACGCCGTTGCCGTGGGCCAGGACATCTTCTTCGCCGCGGGCGCCTACCGCCCGGAGACCGCCCAGGGGCTGCGGCTGCTCGCGCACGAGCTGCTGCACACCGTGCAGGTGCCGGACGCGCCCGGCCGGCTGCGGCTGGGCCGGCAGGACGGCTTGCTGAGCCGGCCGCTGGACGGGGTCGAGCGCGAGGCCGAGGCGCGGGTGGACCGTGCCTTCGGCGACCGGGGCGCGGCGGCGGCCGGGGGCGGCGGCGAGCGGGCGGTGGCGCGGCGGGGCGCGCAGCCGGTGTCGTGGCTGCGGTTCATCAGCGTCGACGTGTCCCAGCTGCGGGCCGAGCAGCTGGACCCGGCGGCGCTGGTGGACCGGATCGTCGCCGGGGTGGTGCGTACGCTGCGCGGTGACCCGGCGGACGCGGCGGGGCGCGTGCGGCAGCAGCTGGTACGGCTGGCGCCGGAGCTGCGGACCGCCGTACTGGACCGGCTGCGGCAGCGGCTGCCGTCGGCCGACTGTCTGCGGGTCGAACAGCTGGTGGTCGCGGCCGAGACGTCCGCGGGCCCGCCGGTGGACACCGCCGTCGTACCGGAGCCCGTGGTGGAGCCGGCCGAGCGGGAGCGGACCGAGCGGCGCGACCGGGCCGAGCAGAAGGCGGCCGACGAGCGCGGCCGCGCGGACCGGGAGCGCGACGCCGGCGACGAGGAGCGGCAGGGCGCGGAGGACCGGGACCGGGAGCGGGCCGACGAGGACGCGGCGAACAAGGACGAGCGGAACAAAAGGGACGCCGAGCGCGAGAAGGGTGCGGCGCTCGACGACCAGCGCCGCAAGGACTCCGCCGAGGAGGACGAGCAGAAGAGCCAGGACGAGGAGCACCGCAAGGCCACCGAGAAAGGTGCGAAGCCGGGGGCGGAGGGTGCGGAGGGTGCGGAGGGCAAGGAACAGCCCGCCGCCGAGGGTGCACCGGCTTCGGTGAGCAGTACACCCGCGCCGTCGGCGGTGGCCGAGCCCGGGGCCGCGGCGGGCGGGGCCGGGGCGGAGCCGATCGGTCGGGCGCCGGTGGTCGGGGCCCAGGTCGCAACGGCTGCCCCGGTCGGCAGCGGGGGTGCGGACCCGGTGCGCGAGGACCGCGCGGAGGCGGTCGCCGACGACCCGCAGGGCCCGCTGGCCCAGCACGGCCTGGTGAAGGAACAGGGCAGGCGGGACGAACCGCCGGAACAGGAGAAGCCGCTCGACACCGAGGCCGGTGCGGAGTCCGAGGTACCGGCGCCGGAGGCGGCCGCCGAGCCCGAACCGCCGCAGCGGGCCGCCGACCGGGCCGAGCAGGAGGCCGGGGCGGACAGGCCGGCGCCGGACCCGGTCCCGAAGACCGACCCGGACCTGTCCGCGGTGCCGACCGCCGACGACGAACTGAAGGCCGCGCAGGGGACCACGCCGCCGAAGCCGCGAGAGCTGCCGAGCATGCCCGCGCCGCCGCCGGTCGAGGCGGAGCCGCAGGATCTGGACCTCGCCGAGCAGGCCGAGCGGGCCGCCGAGCCGGAGCTGGAGCGCGCGGACGCGGAGGGCCCACAGGGCAGGGCGGTCGAGG
The DNA here is from genome assembly GCF_040630255.1 of Streptomyces sp. NPDC005820. NCBI lineage: Bacteria > Bacillati > Actinomycetota > Actinomycetes > Kitasatosporales > Streptomycetaceae > Streptomyces > Streptomyces sp. NPDC005820. The sequence goes on along the minus strand of NZ_JBEXXE010000011.1, from coordinate 216,160 downwards.
CCGAGGGCGCACCGGCCGCAGGTGAAGAGGCCCCGGGTGACCGGGCCGAGTCCGACACACCGGGGACGACGTCCGAGGCCGACGCCACCGTGACCGCGGGCGCGCCCGGCGGGTCGGCCGAAGCCGCATCGGCCACCACGACCGCCTCTCGGGAGCCCGCCGCCGCGAACCCGGCCGCCGCCCCGGCCCCGGCCGCCGCCGCGCCCGCCATGGCCGAGCCCGCAGCCGCCGGGGACGCCGTCGGCCCGGCGACCGGACCCGACCCCCTCGGCCGGGAAGCGGACGGCGCCGGCCCCGGTTCCGCCGGCTCCTCGGCCGTATCGGGCGGTACGGCGCTCGGGCCGGGCGCGCGCGTCCCGGGGGAACCAGGGCCGGCCGAAGCGATGCCCGGCGACCCGCAGCTCGCGGAGGCCGCACCCGGCGGCGGCGCGGCGGCGGCGCAGTCGGCGGCGCCCGGACGGCCGGGACCCGAAGGCGCCGCTCCCGGCGCCGGACCCGAGGGCTCGCTCGAGACCGGTGGCGGGGGATGCGCAGGCGCGCCGGCGGCCACTACGGAGGCCGACGCCCAGGGCGGTGAGGGCGGCGGAGGCGGCTGCGGCGGTGGCGCGCCGGCCCCGGCCGCGGTCGGGAAGACGCCACCGGCACAGCCGCCGGACGTCTCCGCCCAGGAGCCGACGGCCGCGCTCGCGACGATCTCGTCCCAGCCGCCGGCCCGGATGCCGCAGGCCCTCGGCGGCGTCGACCAGGCCGTGGGCACCACGGTCGGCAAGGAGCACCAGGACCTCCGGGGCGCCCCGCCGACGCTCGAACGCCCGAGTGGCGCCCCCCGGACACAGGCCGGCGCCCCGCAGACCGGTGGGCCGGTGTCCACCGCGGTCGAGCCGATGACGGAGGTGACCCCGCAGACGCTCGCCCGGCAGCGCGAGGCCAACCCGCCGCCGACCGCGAACACCCCGAACCCCGCGACCAGGGTCAAGGACCCGGTCGTCGCCGGGGGCAGTGAGGAGAAGGCGAGCGACGCCGAGATCCAGCAGCTCCAGGGCGCGGTCAACGGCGTACCCACCAGTGACGACCGGCTGTACACCACCGTCGGTGCCGCGCCCAGGGTCAGGCTGGAGGGCGAGACCGACCCGGCGCTCGCCGACGAGCAGCACCGGCAGACCGAGGACCGGATCAACCGGACGCACGCGCTCGGCCGGCAGGACGCGGCGGTCGGGCTCGGCGAGGACCAGGTCTACCCGGACGCGCCCGCCGAGACGCTCACCGCCTCGGTGCCCGGCCGCACCCCCGCCGGCGGCGCGCCCGCCGCGCCGGGTGCGCCGGGCGCCGGCGGGACGGATCCGGACACGGTGTCGGCGGTCGCCGTTCAGGAGCGCGGCCCGCAGATCCGGGCGGGCTTCGACGACGGCCAGGGCCGGATGGGCCAGGCCCGGCAGGACAGGCAGACGCAGTCCGACCAGGCGAAGGCGGACAACCGGGCCCAGGTCCGGCAGGCGATCGCGGAGAACGGCGACCAGCAGGCCGCCGTACGCCAGGAAGCGCGCGAGGACGCCGCCGGCAGGCGCGGCGAGTGGCGTGACGAGCAGGACAGGGCGGTCGAGGACCACACCAGGACCGCGACCGGCGCGCACACGAAGGCCCGCGAGGACACGGGCGCGAAGAAGACCGAGGCCGACGCCGACATCGACCGGCGCAGGAACGAGGACAACGACCGGATCGGGAGGGAGCGCAAGGCCGCCGAGGAGAAGGCCCGCAAGGAGCGCCAGGCCAAGAAGGAGGAGTCCTCCGGCTGGTGGGGCTGGGTCAAGTCCAAGGTCAAGGCCGCGTTCGACGCGCTGGTCTCGGTGATCAAGGGTCTGTTCGACCTGGCGGTCAAGGCGATCGACGCGATCAAGGAAGGCTTCAAGAAGGCGGTCGACGGTCTGATCGACCTGGCCGCGAAGGCGATCACCGGCATCATCAAGGGCCTCGCGAACGTGCTGCTGGCCGTGGTGAGCGTGATCGGCACGGTCTTCCCCGGCATCGCGGAGAAGATGCGCAAGGCGATCGTCTCGCTGCGCGACGCCGCCGTCGCCAAGGTGCAGCAGCTCGCCGACCGGCTGAAGAAGGCGGTCAACGCGCTCATCGACGCGCTGGCCGGCGCGTTGGTCGCGGTGCTGCGGTTGTACGAGAAACTGCTGCTCGCGGCCGTCGAGGTGGTCCGCGGCGCGGTGATGAAGGCGATCGAGTTCGTCGATTCCGCGATCAAGCTGCTGGGTGAACTGGCGGCCCTGGTCAAGGACATCGCGCCGGACCCGATCGGCTGGATCCGCAAGCTCGGCGGCGCGGCCAGGGAGGGTGTCCGCACCTTCCTCTGGGGCGCGATCAAGACCGCGGTCAAGGCGTGGTTCAACGAGAAGGTCGAATCCGTCGTCGGCATCGGCAAGCTGCTGTGGAACGTGCTGGTGAAGGGCTGTATGTCGGTCGCGCAGATCGGCAGGATGGCCTGGCAGGCGATCGTCAAGTCGCTGCCCGCGATGATCATCTCGATCGTCGTCGAGAAGCTGATCGGGCTGATCGTCCCGGCCGCCGGCGGGATCGTCGCGATCGCCCAGGGCGTGATGGCGGCCTACCGGAGCATCAGCAGGATCATCGCCGTGTTCAGCGCGTTCCTGACCTTCCTGAAGGCGGTGAAGGCCGGTGGTGTGACGGCGGCGTGCCTTTTCGCGAAGGCCGTCGCGGCCGGTGCGGTGGCGCTGCTGGAGTTCATCACGAACTTCCTGACGGCGCGTATCGCGGGGGCCCTGAAGGGCGTCGGCACGAAGCTCAAGGGCATCGCCGAGAAGATCATGAAGGGCCTCGGCCGCGGCGCCCGTTCCGTCAAGCAGGCCGCCGGCCGTGCGGTCAACGCCGCCCGTGAGGCGCTACGACGCGGGGGCGCGGCCGTCAAGGGTGGCGCCGTCGCGACTGCTCGCGCGGTCAGACGCGGGGTCACCGCGGGTGCGCGGGCGGTGCGTTCGGGCGCGCGCCGGGTGGGCGCCGCGGCCAGGAGCGGGCTGCGCGGGGCGGCCGACGGCGTACGACGTGCGGCGGGCGCGGTCGGCCGGGTGGTCGGGCCCGCGCTGAAGACGGTCAACCGGACGATCAGGCGGTTGGGCGGGAAGCTCGCGAACAGCAGGCTCGGCCGCGCGCTGAGGGGGAGCGCCCGCAGGCTGAAGAACCTGGTGGCCAAGGGCAGGGAGAAATTCAAGGACTGGCGCAGGAAAGTCGCCGACCGCCGCAAGCAGAACCGCCAGAACCGGAAGAAGAAGCCTCAGGAGTCCAAGGACGTCCGGCTGGAGCGGATCGTGGAGCGGATCAGGCCGCTCGTGCGGGGCCGCCTCGTGAAGGGCGTCAGGGCGGGGCTGCTCCGAGCCGTGCTCGCCGGCCTGCGGCTGTGGTACCGGATGACCGGCCTCGCGCGCGAGGGCGGCGACGCGTTCCGGGTCCGGGGGTGGCTCAACCCGAGCCGGTCGGTGATCGACGGTGTCGATTCGGACTTCGCCAACCGGCTGCTGCACTACATCCACCAGCTCGGCGCAGAGCTCAAGGACGAGGCGGAGCGCCGGGCCGAGACCATGACGGACCGCGACGGCAGACCGATCGAGCTGGGCGAGCCGGGCATCAACGTGCAAGCGGCGATGCGTGCCCAGCCGACGAAGGGCCCGCGCGGCACGAACATCATGAGTTACAAGGCGGACGACGGAAAGATCGTCGACGTCCACTCGATGCAGATGATGGGGCCGCGGACGAACCCGCACGCGACCGATCCGAGTAATCAGCTGGTCGGTTGGACGGTCGAGAAGAACGGTAAACCGATCCGCAAATATCTGAGCTATCCGGATTTCGACAAATTGTTGCAGGGAATGACGCCCGAACAGCGCTCCAGTATTGCCCATCATGCCGGGCAGGCGATGCAGGGGAAGGTGACGTCGACGCTGAGCGGCACGAATGGCGCGGAGTTGGTCCAGTGGTTCGTCCACCAGGAGGGCCGGCGTTCGGCGGCGACGTTCGTGACCGGTGCCATGTCGATGGATCTCGCGGCGCGTGGAAAGAAGGATCTGCTGGAGGTGGCGGCGGAGTATCCGATGCGGCCCGTCGGGGCGAAGAAGACCGCGGAGCGCGTGAGTGCGCACTTGCGGGACGTCGAGGCGCATCGGCAGGACCCCGCTTCAGGACGTCGGCCGCGCGTGCTGGCGTCCGGCCGGAAGCCGGACCAGATGCGCCGCCGTGAGCTCGCGGTCGTGCGCGGCTGGCTCGCGCACACCGCGGGACTGGAGGCATGGGTGCGCACGCTCGAAAATATCGACTTCACGGACAAGGCGGCTGCCGATGCTAAATTGGATTACGTCAAAAAGGTGATCCGAGAGCGACTTTTCAAAGCGTGGGGTATCGACCCGGCTGCACGCCAGGGTGATTGACATGCCAGGAGTGAAAATGCCGGTTGAAAAATCGTACCAGACACGGAATGTCGTTCTCCGTCATTACCCCGCGCGTAACGACATATTGCGCCGGGTCGAGGCCTTGCGGGCGACATTCCTGGACGAGAGCCTGGACGATCAGTGGTACGAGGCGCGCTGGATCATCAGTGCCGCGGCGACGTTCCACTATGTGGAGGACGTGGTGGCGTCCGAGTGCTACGTCTCGGTGTCCGGCGACGTGCCCACCGTCGTCGAGGGAACCCTCCGGATGGTCGTCGAGGATCTCGACGTGTGGTCACGGGACGAGCTGATCGCCGCGGTGGACGACGCGACCGATCCGGTCGGACGCGGATCGGCGCTGATCCGCCTGGCCATCGGTTCGCCGGTCCACTACGACGCGGAGATCGCCGAGCGTATGTACGCCGGCTTCGACGATCCGGATCACCGGGTACGCGAGATGACCGTCTGGGCGTCGTCGTACCGCGCCTTCCCCCGCTATCGCTCGCAGTTGCGCGAACTCGCCGAGCGTGATCCGGAAGGCAGCGTGCGAGACAGCGCGCGGGAGATGCTCGAGTTCTACGACCAGGCGGGGGTTGCGCAGTCATGACCCGGTACGCGGATCTCCCCAAACCGGTCCAGGCCGGGATCGTGATCGTGGACCCCGAGCGGGGGACGCCGCAGCGGGTGGTCGTGCTGCAGTTCAATCCGGACTCGCTGGAGCGCAGCATCGCGCCGCAGGCGGGCGGCGGGGAGCAGCAGGGGGACCGGACCGAGGCGCTGCGGCTGAAGGGGCCGGCGGTCGAGTCGTGGAAGTTCACCGCCGAGCTGGACGCCACCGACCAGCCGGCCGTGCCCTCGCCGCTCGGCATCCACCCGCATCTGGCGGCACTGGAGATGCTGATCCAGCCGCCGGCCGCGCAGGTGCGTGCGAACAGTCGGCTGTCCGGCCTGGGCATGCTCGAGATCACGCCCGTCGAGCAGCCGCTGACGCTGTTCGTCTGGGGCCCGCGGCGGGTCGTACCGGTCCGGCTGACCGAGCTCTCGGTCACCGAGGAGGCGTTCGACCAGCAGTTGCAGCCGATCCGGGCCACGCTCGCGGTCGGTCTGCGGCTGCTGACGGTCAGCGACCTGCCCGCGGGGCACCGCGGCGCGGAGCTGTACCTCGCCCATCTGGCACAGAAGGAACGCCTGGCGGGGCAGCTCGCCGGGGGCCGGCTCGCGCAGCTCGGACTGACCGGCATCTGAGCGTCGTACGACCGAGGACGACGGACGACGCACGACGCACGAAGGACGAAGGACGAAGGGGGAAGCACATGGCAGGGGTGCTGGACGGCATTCCGGCGCCGGACCCGTATCCGCGGACCAGCAGGTACCACGGCATCGGGCAGTCGGTGCACACGACGGCGGACGGGCGGGAGATCCCGTACACACCGCGGCGGATCCTGCCGCGGCCGGAGCGGCTGGTGCAGATCGACGAGCACGTGGTGGCCGACGGGGACCGCGCCGACAACCTGGCGAACCGGTACCTGGGCGACGCCGAGCAGTGGTGGCGGATCGCGGACGCGAACCCCGTCATGGACCCGGCCGACCTGACCCGGACCCCGGGCCGGGTGCTGCGGATCACGCTGCCGGACCAGACCGGCTGACGAGGGCGACGGCGGCACGCCGGGTCGCGACGGCCCGGTGAACGGAGAGGGAGGGGACGGATGGCTGAGGCGCCCGTTCGGTTGTTGCTGATGATGGGGCGGCAGATCGCGGTGCCGGCGCCCGAGGCGGTGACCGAGGCGTTGCTGTCGGCGCAGATCACGGTCAGCGCGGGGCAGCGCAGCGGGTTCCAGCTGGCGTTCGACCTGTCGAAGAGCGGGCTGATCGGACGGACCCTGCTGCCGTCCGGGTTCTTCGACCCGCCGACCCGGGTGGTGCTGACCGCCATCGTGCGGGGGACGCCGACGGTGCTGATGGACGGGATCATCCTGCGGCACGAGGTCGGCGTCAGCGGGGTGCCGGGGCAGTCGACGCTGACGCTGACCGGCGAGGACCTCACGGTGCTGATGGATCTCGAGGAGCGCGAGGGTGTGCCCTATCCGGCGATGGGTCCGGCGATCCGGGTGGCGACGATCGTCGCGCAGTACGCGCAGTACGGGATCGTGCCGCTGATCGTCCCCGAGCTGGTGCCGCAGACTCCGCTGCCGACGCAGCGGGTGGACTTCCAGAAGGGCACCGACCTCGGGTACCTCAACGAGCTGGCCAAGGCGAACGGGTACGTGTTCTACCTCGACCCCGGTCCGGTGCCGGGTATCAGCAAGGGCTACTGGGGACCCGAGGTGCGGCTCGGCGTCCCGCAGCACGCGCTGACCGTGAACTCCGACCATCTGTCGAACGTGGACCAGATGACGTTCGGGTTCGACGGCTCGGCCAGGGAGCAACCGGTCGCCCGCATCCAGATCCCCGCCACCAAGGTGGCGCTGCTGCTGCCGGTGCCCGAGGTGAGCGTGCTGCGGCCGCCCCTCGCGGCCCGGCCGGCGCCGGCGCTGAAGAAGAAGGTGATCGCGGACACCGCGAAGAAGGAGCCGGCGCAGGCGGTCGCCGAGGCGCTCGCCAAGGCGGTCGAGTCGTCCGACGCGGTGAGCGGCTCCGGCCAGCTGGACGTCACGCGGTACGGGCATGTGCTGCGGCCGCGCGAGCTGGTCGGCGTGCGCGGGGCGGGCCTGACATACGACGGCCTCTACTACGTGAAGTCCGTGACGCACAACCTGCAGCGCGGCTCGTACACCCAGAACTTCACCCTGGCCCGTGAGGGCCTGGTGTCCCTGACCCCGGCCGTGCTCCCGTGAGGACGACAGATGCCAGAAGCGACGAAGTACCTCGGCAAGTACCGCGGCACGGTGGTGAACAACGTCGACCCGTTGCAGCAGGGCCGGATCCAGGCGGTGGTGCCGGACGTGCTCGGCGACACACCGTGCACGTTCGCGATGCCGTGCCTTCCGGTGGCCGGTCCGCAGACCGGGGTGTACGTCGTGCCGGTGGTCGGGGCCGGGGTGTGGATCGAGTTCGAGCAGGGCGACCCCAGCTACCCGATCTGGACGGGCTGCTGGTTCGGCTCGGTGGCCGAGGTGCCGCCGGCCGCGCTGGCCGGTCCGCCGGGGCAGCCGAACATCGTCCTGCAGACCCGCGGCCAGTACAGCGTCCTCATGTCCGACCTGCCCGGCGGCCCGGGCATCACGCTGCGCTCACCGGGCGGGGCGGTGATCACGGTCAACGACGCCGGGATCCTGATCAGCAACGGCAAGGGCGCGACGATCTCGCTGGTCGGCAATGTGGTGGACGTCAACACCGGCGGGCTCACGGTGACTTGACCATGACGAACATGCTGCACGTGAACGCGACCGTGAGCTGCCCGCACGGCGGGCGGGCGTCGTACCTGCCCGCGTCCCCCCGGGTGATCCTGTCCGGCCAGCCGGCCGCCACCGTGGCCGGCGCCTGGCTGATCGCGGGCTGCCCGTTCACCGTCGGGCCCAAGCCGCAGCCGTGCGTGACGATCCGCTGGGTGACACCGGCGGCGCGGGTGACGGTGGCGGGGGCGCCGGTGGTGACCCAGGCGTCGACCGGGCTGTGCCTCAGCGCGGAGCAGGTCCCGCAGGGGCCGCCGCTGGTGACGGTCGTACAGCAACGAACCAAGGGGGTCTGAGCAAGTGACCGAGCGGATCGACATCGACTTCCCGTTCCGGGTGGACAGACGGGGGCGGACCGCCGACGTCGGGTACGACGGCCACATCGGGGACCTGATCGAGCTGGTGCTGTTCACCAGCCCGGGCGAACGCGTGATGCGGCCGGACTTCGGCTGCGGCCTGCTGGACCTGGTGTTCGAGCCGAACAGCCCGGAGCTGGCGGCCACCCTGCAACTGGCCGTCCACGCCCAGCTGGAGCGCTGGCTGGGGGACGTGATCCAGATCGAGGCGGTGGTGGTCGAGAGCGACGACAACGTGCTGCGGGTCCGGGTGGCGTACGTCGTCAGGGCGACCGGAGACCGCCGTACCGAGACGTTCGAGGGGAGGACCGCATGAACACCGGGGAGACGGCACCGTGCGGGACCGGGCACCGGCGCCGGGACGTCCGGGCCGCTCGGCTCAACGGCGTCGATGCCGTGGAGGCCCAGGACGACGGGCTGACGCTGGTGGTGACGTTCCTCGGCAAGGCGCCGAAGCGGCTCGCCCCGGGGAACGTCCGGATCGACGGCGGTCGCCGGATCACCGGCGTGCACGTCACCGAGGTCACCATCGAGCGCGAGGACGACGCTGACCTGGACGACCGGGCGTTCGTCGTGGTCGACCGCACCGGCGACACCTCGCCGTACACGCTCTCCCTGGTGGAACCGGACGCCTACGGACGGCCGGGGACCGAGCCGCTCACCGGGTTCGACCCGCGCTACTCCCGTGCCGGGTTCGTGTTCCACCCGCAGTGCCCGGCGCGGTCCGACTGCGCGTGCGGGTGCGCCGGGGAGCACGACATGCGGCCGGCGCCGGTGATCGACTACACGGCGCGGGACTACGCGACGCTGCGCCGGCAGCTGCTGGACCGGATGACGCTGGTCGCGCCCTCCTGGGTGGAGCGGCATGTGCCGGACCTCGGCACGACCGTGGTCGAGCTGCTCGCGTACGTCGGCGACCAGCTGGAGTACCAGCTGGACGCGGTGGCGACCGAGGCGTATCTGCACACCGCGCGGCGGCGGACCTCGGTGCGCCGGCACGTCCGGCTGGTCGACTACCCGATGCACGACGGGTGCAACGCGCGTGCCGCGGTGACGCTGAGCGTGGACGACGAGGTGACGCTGCGGCCCGGCAGGTTCCGGTTCGCGGCGATCGACGTCAGCCAGGTGGACCCGGTGGAGCGGCCGGACCTGGGGGCGGTCGTGACCGAGAGGGCGCTGGCCGCCCTGCCGCCGGCCGTGCGGACCGATGTCTTCGAGCCGGTCGCGAGCGGGGAGACCGAGCTGCGGCCGACGCACAACCGGATCCGGTTCCACACCTGGGGCGACGAGGAGTGCTGCCTGCCGAAGGGCGCGACGTCGGCGACCCTCGTCGACGAGGGGCTGTACCTGGTGCCCGGTGACCTGCTGGTGATCGAGGAGGTGCTCGGCCCGCGCACCGGCGCGGCGGCCGACGCCGACCCGACGCACCGGCAGGTGGTGCGGCTCACGTCGGTGACGCCGGCGTGCGACGAGCTCTACGACCAGGCGGTCATGGAGGTCACCTGGGCGGACGAGGACGCGCTGACCTTCGGCGCCTGCCTGACGACGACGGGCGGCCCGGCGTGCGAGCGGCTGGCCGACGTGACCCTCGCGCGGGGCAACGTCGTCCTGGTCGACCACGGGCGGGACCCGACGTTCTGCGGCGGGCATCCGCAGGAGTACGACGTCCCGTCGGCGCCGGTGCCCCCGCTGGTGTGCGAGCCCGGCTGCTGCCCGGACCGGCCCGAGCAGGGGCCCGCCGGGGCGGCGATCGTGGGGCTGATGACGGTGGCGCGGCGCGGTGAGCAGCTCACCGAGGAGCAGGTCACGACCGTGCGCGCCCTGGTCGGCCAGGCCGCGCTGGACCGGGCCGGGCTGGACGCCGGCGCGCCCGCGGCCGACCAGGCGGCGAGCCTGGACACGCTGCTGGCGCAGCTGAGCCACCCGGGCACGGTGGAGCCGTTCCACCCCGAGCTGACCGACACTCCGGTGACGCACCGGACGGCGTACCCGGATCCGGCGCTGGTGTCGTCCGGGCAGGCGGACCTGCTCGACGGCATCGCGGCGCGGGCCCGGGCGCGGGTCACCGAGCTGTGGCGCGCGGCCCGGCCGCTGACCGACGAGGAGATCGCCGAGCTGCGGATCCTGGTCGGGCAGGCGGCGCTGGACCGGCTCGGTTTCGCCGACGACGAGGCGCGGGCCCTGCGTGACCTGCTGCTGCGCCACACCTCGCTGCTGGGGGCGAAGATCCGGCGGCTGGCGAGGTTGTCCCGCCGGGCACGCGACGGCGAGGTGCTCGGTGACTGGCTGACGGACGAGCTCGCGCAGACCTGGGGGCCGTCGTACGCCGAGGGACTGCGGGCCGACGACCCACGGCTGGCCGGGCCGGCCTCGGCCGCGCTCACCCAGGACCCACGCGCCGCGCTGCCCGCGGTGACCGTCACGGGGTACGCGCCGGACGGCACGCGGGCGGGGGAGTGGACGCCCCGCCGCGACCTGCTGACCGCGGGGCCGGACACGAAGGCGTTCGTCGGCGAGGCCGAGCAGGACGGCCGGCTGGCCCTGCGGTTCGGCGACGGAGTGAACGGCGAGCCACCGCCCACGGGCGGGCGGATCGCGGTCCGCCACCGGGTGGGGAACGGCACCGCGGGCAACGTCGGCGCCGAGGCGATCGGTCACCTGGTGCTGTGCGACGGCACCGACGACGCCGTCACGCTGGTGCGCAACCCGCTGCCGGCGCGCGGCGGGACCGAGCCGGAGCCCCTCGACGACGTACGACGGCTGGCACCGCTGCAGCCGCACCGGGTCAGGCTCCGGGCGGTGACCGCGGACGACTACGCCGAACTGGCCTCGGCGGTGCCGGGGGTGCAGCGGGCGGCGGCCGACTTCCGCTGGACCGGCACCGGCCAGGAGGTGCACGTCGCGGTCGACGCCCTCGGCAGCGGGGCGCCGGGCGCGAAGCTGCTGGCCCGGGTGGAGCACACGCTGGACGGCGTGCGGCGGATCGGGCACGACGTGGTCGTGCGGCCCGCGACGGCGGTGCCGGTGGACCTGGAGCTGCAGGTCTGTGCCGCCGCCGGCCACCAGCGCGGTCATGTGCACGACGCGGTGCGGCGGGCGGTGCTGGCGCTGTTCGCGCCGGACGGGGTGACGTTCGGCGATCCGGTGCGGATCAGCCGGGTGGTCGCGGCGGCGGCCGTCGTACCGGGCGTGACGAGCGTGCTGGTGACCCGGCTGCGGAGGCTGTTCGCGCCGGACGCCGGCGAGCTGGACGACGGGCTGCTGCGGATCGGGCCGCTGGAGGTCGCGCAGCTGGACGACGACCGGGACCGGCCGGAGAACGGCCGGCTGCACATCGAGATCGGGGGAGGCCGATGACCGGGGGATGTCGGTGCGGCGCGGGCAGCGGGGACTGCTGCGCCGGAACCGAGCTGGAGACGCCGTTCGGCCGGGCGAACCCGCCGGGCCTGCCGCAGATCGCGTACCGGACCGGCGACCACCACGCGTTCTGGTCGTCGATGCTGGCGCGGCTGTCCAGCCCGGCCTACCCGGAGCTGCGCGACCTGCTGGTGCGCACCCCGGACGACCCGGCGCTGTCGTGGCTGGACGCGTGGGCGGTGCTGGGCGACCTGCTCGGGTTCCACACCGAACGGGTGGCGAACGAGGGCTATCTGCGCACCGCGACCCGGGCGGACTCGCTGCCGCTGTTCGGCCGGCTGGTGGGGCACACGCCGCGGCCGGGGGTCGGCGCGGGCGTGTATCTCGCCTACCAGGTGGACCGGGACCGGGCGGTGACGATCCCGGCCGGGTCACGGGCGCAGAGCGTGCCGGGGACGGGACAGGAGCCGCAGTCGTTCGAGACCGTCGAGGACCTCGCGGCACGGGCGGCCTGGAACGACCTGAAGGTGCGGCTGCGGCGGCCCTACCCGGTACGGCTGCGGGCGGACCGCACGATCGACCGGCGCGAGGTGCATCTGGCCGGCGCGGGGGCGCGGCTGCAGACCGGTGACCGGCTGCTGTTCGTGTTCGGCACCGAACCGGGGCGGCAGGCGCTCGACGTGGTGCAGACGAGCACCGTCGACGCGGTCGAGGGGATCACCTCGGTGCTCATGCCGGGCGCGAAACCGCCGACGTTCGCCGCGCTGCAGGACAGGTTCCGGGACAAGGTCGCAGCCCTGCTGCAGGACGGCACGTATCGCACGAGCAAGATCGTCAAGCGGTATGTCGACGCCGTGCTCGTACCGCTGCGCGACCGGCTGCCGTCGGAGCCCGGCGCCCTCCCGGCCCTCCCGGGCGGCGCGGTCGGCGCGGTCGGCCGCGACGAGGACGGCGCGGACCCGGACGCGATCACGACCCCGACCGAGTTCGCGCGGGCGCTCGACAACGCCCTGCAGCTGCTGGAGGAGTCGCTGGCCGCGGCGGCGCCGTACCGGGCGGTGCAAGCCTTCCTCGCCGCGCTGCGCACGGACCTGACCGAGATCCGCACCCTGGCCGGCCGGCTGGAGCCCGAGCAGGACCGGCCCGCGGACGAGGACGAGACGCTGTTCGACACGCTCGCCCTCGCCCGCTTCGTCGCCACCGGCGACGGGTCCGGCGCCGCGCCGCCCGCCGAGGACCCGGCACTGCTCGGGCTGGCCGCGCTGCTCGGGTCGCTGCGCAAGCCGCTCACTCCGCAGCCGTCGTCCGCCCGCGCGCTGCGGCTGGACCCGGCCGAGGTGTTCCGCACCGGCTCCGACGCCGGTGTCCGGCTGCTGACCGCGCTCGACCCGCGGCTCGCCTCGCTGTACGAGGCCTGGCGCAACGTCAACCTCACCAAGCCGCTGCCGCTCGCCGGGCTGCAGGCGCTGCGCACGGTGGCGACCCCGTTCGGCGCGACCGCGCCGCTGCAGCCGCAGTACGACGACAACGGGCGGATCGTCGGGCACGTCGAGTGGCCCCTGACGGGTTCGCGGTCGCTGACCTTCACCGTCGAGTACCGGAACGGCAAGCCGAAGACGCTCGTCCCGCGGTGGATCGAGTCCGGCAGCCCGGTCGGCGCGTCGAAGACGCTGCCGTTCGACGGTTTCCTCCTGGTGGGGCCGTTGGTGGTCTGGGTCACCACCACGACACCGGCCGAGGGACCGGCCACCGTGACACTGCAGTGCTGGGGCAACGACGTCGCACGCAAGGTCACCTTCACCGGGCCGAAGCCGGACAGCGGCACACCGGACGGCAGGATCACCGTCGAGGTCGCCCCGACGTTCGGGACCGACCCGGCGCCGGTCGGCAAGGACCTCGAACCCGGCGACGAGGAGACCACCACCCACGGCGGCGTCAACGTCGTCCTCGGCCGGGCCGAGCGGGCCGACGACCCGGACAAGGTCACCGTCGCGCTGACCACCACCAGCACGGTGTCGACGAAAGTGCTCGTGCTGGACGCCGTGTACCCGGGGATCGGACCGGAGAGCTGGGTCGTGATCGAGCGGCCCGGCGCCGTACCGTCGCTGCAGCAGCTGGTCACCCGGGTCGAGACCGCCCGGGTCATCTCCCAGGCCGACTTCGGCATCACCGGCAAGGTCACCGAGCTGACCCTGGCGGACGCCTGGCTCGGCCCGGAGGACACGCAGCTGTCCCAGATCCGCAAGACCACGGTGTACGCCGGCGGCGAGCCGCTCACCGTCGCCACCGAGCCGATTCCGGACGACGTGGCCGACCGCGTCATCGAGTTGGCCGAGCTGTACGACGAGCTGGAGCCGGGGCGCTGGGTGATCGTGGCCGGCGAGCGCACCGACATCCCGGACACACCGGGGGTGCGGGCCGCCGAGCTCGCGATGATCGCCGGCGTCTCGCACGCCGTGGACCCGGCCAAGCCCGGGGAGCCGGTGCACACCACGATCACCCTCGCGGGACCACTGGCGTACACCTACCGCCGCACGACGGTGACGATCCACGGCAACGTCGTACGGGCCGACGCCGGCGCCACCCGGGACGAGCCGATCGGCAGCGGCGACGCGGGGCAGGCCGGGCAGAGCTTCACGCTGTTCGCCGGGCCGCTGACCTGGCTGCCGGCCGACAACCCGCGCGGCGCGCGCAGCACGCTGCAGGTGCGGGTCGACGGGGTGCTGTGGCAGGAGGTGGACAGCCTCGCCGGGCAGCCGCCCACCGCGAAGGTCTACGTCACCGGCACCGGCGAGGGCGGCCGCACCACGGTCGGCTTCGGCGACGGCGTGCACGGCGCCCGGCTGTCGACCGGCCACGAGAACGTCCGGGCCCGCTACCGGGTGGGGATCGGGGCCGCGGGCAACGTCGCCGCCGACACCGTGACCACGCCGCTGACCCGCCCGCTAGGCGTCACCGGTGTCACCAACCCGCTGCCGGCCGGCGGCGGGGCCGACCCGGACGGGCTGCGGCAGACCCGGCGGCAGATCCCACTCGCGGTGGCGGCGCTGGACCGGCTCGTCGGGATCACCGACTACGAGGACTTCACCCGGTCGCGGGCCGGGATCGGCCGGGCCGCGGCACGGCGGATCCTCGGCGGCCGCGAGCTGATGCACGTCACCATCGCGGGCGCCGGCGACATCACCCTCGACGAGGACGGCGAGATCGTCCGGTCGCTGCGCTCCGCGCTCGCCCTGTACGGCGACCCGCAGCTGCCGGTCCGGGTGGACGTGCGCGAGCTGGTGCTGCTGGTGATGTCGGCCGGGCTGAAGATCGCGCCGGACCACTCCTACGACCTGGTCGAGCCGAAGGTCCGGCGCGCGCTGCTGGAACGGCTCGGGTTCGACAACCGCGAGCTGGGCCAGCCGGCGTATCTGTCCGAGGCGATCGCCGCCGCGCAGGCGGTGCCGGGCGTCGAGTACGTCGACGTGGACGTGTTCGCCGGTGTCCCGGGCAGCATGACGCCGGCCGGGCTGCAGAAACTGGCGTCCACGCTGACGACGCCGAACCCCGTGGTGCCGGCCCGGCAGGCGTCCTCCACCGTCGAGTACCACGACGTGCGCTTGCCCGACGGCGGCGACCCCGCGTCGTACGGCGAGTCGCTGACGTCGGTCGCCGCGCAGGGCGGCATCACCGTCGCCGAGCTGCTCCGGCTGAACCCCGGGCTGGCACCGGCCGAGCCGCTGCCGGCGGGCACCCGTGTGGTGGTGTTCGCCGGTGTCCGGCCCGCGCAGCTGGTGCTGCTGTCCCCCGCCGTCCCGAGCACGTTGATCCTCAAAGAGGTACGCCGATGAGCCGCAGGCCGGACCGACTGAGCGAGCTGGTCGCGCTGCATCTGCGCAGGACCGATGCCGAGAACGGGTCCGCGCTGCGGGCGCTGCTCGCGGTGATCGGCGAGCAGGTCGACCTGGTGCAGAGCGACCTGGAGCGGCTGTACGACAACTGGTTCGTGGAGACCGCCGAGAGCTGGGCGGTGCCCTATCTGGGTGACCTGGTGGGCTACCGGCTGCTGCCCGGGCACGAGGAGGCGCTCGCGACGGCGACCACGGACCGGTTGGTGGCCCGGCTGGCGCCGCGGCGGGATGTCGCCGCGACGGTGGGGTCGAGGCGGCGCAAGGGGACGCTGCCGATGCTGGAGGAACTGGCGTCGTCGGTGGCGGACTGGCCGTCGCGGGCCGTCGAGTTCCATCGGCTGCTGCTGCGCGACCAGCCGGTCCGGCTGTACCCGTCCTCGGACGAGGCCGCGGTGCGGCGGGCCCAGGCGTCGCCGGGGCTGGTCGACGTACGCCACGACGCGGAGCTGGTGGGGATCGGCGGGCCGTTCGAGACGCAGGGCCGCATCGCCG
The DNA here is from genome assembly GCF_040630255.1 of Streptomyces sp. NPDC005820. Classification (NCBI taxonomy): domain Bacteria; kingdom Bacillati; phylum Actinomycetota; class Actinomycetes; order Kitasatosporales; family Streptomycetaceae; genus Streptomyces; species Streptomyces sp. NPDC005820. The sequence continues at coordinate 200,231 of NZ_JBEXXE010000011.1, read as the reverse complement.
AGGCCGCGCGGATCGGCTCGGCGCGGCGACGGGGACGGTACCGGCCGGCGAACGTCGGGGTGTACGTGTGGCGGCTGAGGCCGCAGCCGCTGACCCACGCGCCGGCGTACTGCATCGACCGGGCCCGCAACCAGTTCACGTTCTCGATCCTCGGCAACGACGTGCCGCTGGCGACGAAGCCGGTGCCCGAGCCCTCGCCGGAGCACCTCGCGGGACGGGAGCACGTCCCGGCGCCGATCACCCGGCGCGAGCTCGCCGACCGGCTGCCGGACTTCTACGGCCGGGACAAGAGCTTCGCGATCTGGCGGGACGGGCACCGGGACCCGGTGCCGGTGAGCGACATCGTGGTGGCCGACCTGTCCGGCTGGTTCTACCGGGCGCGGCGCGGGCAGGTGGTCGTCGACCCGGAGCTCGGGCGGATCGTGTTCGGGGCGCGGTCGGCGCCGCGCCGCGGCGTGTGGGTGAGCCACCACTTCCTGCAGCCGTCCGAACTCGGTGGCGGGGAGTACCCGCGGGACGTGACGACGCCGGGTGCGGCGAAGGTGTACCGGGTGGGGCCGCACGAGGAGTTCGAGCGGATCCAGCAGGCCTACCGGGCCTGGCAGCACGACAACTCCGGTGGCGCCCAGCCGGAGGCGGTGATCGAGATCGCGGACTCCGGGGCGTACCAGGAGCAACTGGAGTTCGTGCTGTCGCCGGGAGAACGGCTGGAGGTGCGCGGCGCGGAGCGCAGGCGGCCGGTGCTGCGGCTGCTGGACTGGTACAGCAACCGGCCGGACTCCCTCCAGATCCGGGCGCTCTGCGCGGAGGAGGGCGACGACCGGCCGCCGCCGCGGTTCGTGCTCGACGGGCTGCTGATCACCGGCCGTGGGGTGAGCGTGACCGGGCCGATGGGTGCGGTCGTCGTACGGCACTCGACGCTGGTGCCCGGGTGGTCGCTGGAGCCGCACTGCCGTCCCACGCACCCGGAGGAGCCCAGCCTGGTGCTGGAGAACACCACGGCGTGCGTGGAGATCGCGCACAGCGTCGTCGGATCGATCCTGGTGGTGAACGACGAGGTCCGGACCGATCCGCTCAAGGTGTGCGTAACCGACTCGGTGCTGGACGCGACCGCCCCGGACCGCGAGGTGGTGTCGGCGCCGGAGTGCCGGCACGCGCACGCGGAGCTGACGGTGCGGCGCTCGACGGTGATCGGCGAGGTGCACGCGCACGCGGTCCGGCTGGGGGAGAACTCGGTCTTCGACGGTCTGATGCACGTCGCGCGCCGGGGGATCGGGTGCCTGCGGTTCTGCTACGTGCCGCCGGGGTCGCGGACGCCGCGCCGCTACCACTGCCAGCCGGACCTGGTCGCGGAGGAGCTGCGGCGGCTCGCCGAGTCCGGTGACGTGGACCCGGCCGACCTGCCGCGATTGCGCTCGCTGGAGGCCGCGCGGGTCGGGCCACGGTTCACCAGCAGACGGTACGGGACGCCGGCCTACCTCCAGCTGGCGCCGTCGTGCGCGGTGGAGATCGGCCGGGGCGCGGACGACGGCTCCGAGCTGGGCGTGCTGCACGACCTGTTCCAGCCGCAGCGGGAGGACAACCTGCGGGCGCGGCTCGCGGAGTTCTCACCGGCCGGCCTGGACGCCGGGATCGTCCCGGTCAACTGACACAGCGTCAATCGAGGATTCGGAGGGAAAGATGCACGGCGACTTCTCGCGCCGCACGTACCGGCCGGAGGAGCACTATGTCGCGGTGGTCGGCCAGCAGGGCCGGGTGTCGCTGGACGCCGAGGCCAACGAGCAGGCCGATCTCGCTCTGTCGGCCGATCGGGCACTGGCCGCCGACCTGATCGGCCGGCACGGCGGACCCGGCGACGGCTTCAAGATCGAGTACGACGCCGGGTCCGAGGGCGAGAAGGCCTCGCTCAGGATCGCGGCCGGCCGGTACTACGTGGACGGAATCGCGGTCGACGCCACCCGCCCGGAGCCGTTGTGGGCGGTGGACGAGTGCGGCGGCGGAACGGACACCGCCGCGAAGACGACCGTCGCAGCGAAGACGACCGACGCGGCGAAGAAGACGGCGTCCGTGAAAGCCGGGGCGACGGCCGGGGCGCGGGCCGACGACGGTACGGAAGCCGGCCCTGCGTGGACGTACTGGGACCAGCCGTACGCCTACCGCGATGTCGAGCGGGACACCGACGAGCTGCCGTCCGGCCCGTTCCTGGCCTACCTGCGGGTGCACGACCGGCTGGTGACGGCCGTACAGGACCCGCTGCTGCGGGAGACCGCGCTCGGCGCCGCGCTGCCCGACACCACCGCGCGGGTACGGGTCGACTGGGAGGTGCTGCCCCTGGAACTGGGGGAGGACCAGCGGCGCGACCCTGCGGGGGCGTTCGACGAGTGGGTAGCCGCGCAGCAGGACCGCACCTGCCGGCTCGCGGCACGTGCCGAGCGGCCGGCGCGGGTCGAGAACGACCCGTGTCTGGTTGCGCCGGACGCGCGCTACCGGGGCCCGGAGAACCAGCTGTACCGGGTGGAGATCCACCGCGGCGGCGAGGCGGGCGAAGCGACGTTCAAGTGGTCGCGTGAGAACGGGTCGGTGGTGCTGCCGCTGACCGCGATCGACGAGTGGGTCACCCTGGAGGCGCTGGGCCGCGACGACAAGCTCGACCTGGACGTCGGCGACTTCGTCGAGGTCGGTGACGACGCGTCCGTCGGGCGCGGTGAGATCTCCGACCTGCTCCAGGTCGTCGAGGTCGACCTGGCCGGGCGGCGCGTACGCCTGTCGGCGGAACCGGACGGTACGGTCGGGCGGCAGCCGGGGCGCCATCCGTACCTGCGGCGCTGGGACCAGCTGGAGAGCCGCCGGCGCGGTGCGCCCAGGCTGGAGGGCGGCGCGGTGAAGCTGGTCGAGGGCGAGTGGATCGACCTCGAGGACGGGGTGCAGGTCTACTTCGCGCCCTGCGGACGGTACGTGTCCGGTGACTACTGGACCGTCGCCGCCCGCACCGTCACCGGCGCCGTCGAGTGGCCCACGGACGCCGGGGGGCGGCCGCTGCTGGCCCGTCCGGCAGGCGTCGCCCACCACTACGCCCCGCTGGCGTGGATCGACGACGGCCAGGCCCTGGACCTGAGGAAGGTCTTCCGGCAGCTCACGGCGTGATCTGCCCCGAGCGGCCCGCCCGAGAAGGCCCGCGCAGACTCGCCCGTGGCGGGTGAGGCACCGCACCCGCCCCTGAGCTGCGATGGAGTGGCGGCCGGTCGGTCGCGGTCGCCGCCCGGCCGACGCCCACCGGCGTCCCGGGCCCACTCGGCGAGGTGGACACCGTGGCACACTGGCGGGCTCTGATCGTCCTCGGCACGGCCCAGTTCCTGATGGTGCTGGACACGTCCGTCATGAACGTCTCCATCAGCCAGCTGGTCGAGGACTTCGACACCGAGGTGACCACCATCCAGGCCGTCATCACGCTGTACGCGCTGGTCATGGCGGCCTTCATGATCGTGGGCGGTCGATGCGGGGACATCCTCGGACGGCGCCGGATGTTCCTGTTCGGCCTCGTCGTGTACGCGGTCGGCTCGGCCCTGACCGCCGCCGCCCCCACCGTGTGGGTCCTCGCCCTGGGCTGGTCGGTCATCGAGGGGCTGGGCGCCGCGATGGTGCTGCCCGCCATGGCCGCGCTCGTCGCCGCCTCCTACCGGGGACGGGACCGGGCCGTCGCGTACGGCGTCATCGGCGGGCTGGCCGGCGCGGGCATCGCGGTCGGACCGCTGCTGGGCGGCTGGGTGACGACGTATCTCACCTGGCGGCTGGTCTTCGCCGGTGAGGTCGTGGTCGTCCTGGCGATCCTCGCCTTCCGCCGTGCGATCACCGACATCCCGCAGACCGGGCCCCGGCCCCACCTGGACGGGATCGGCGCCGCGCTCTCCGCGGTGGGCCTGGCGCTGGGCGTGCTCGGGGTGCTGCAGAGCGGCACCTGGGGCTGGGTGCAGCCGCGCAACCCGCCCTTCACCGTCCTGGGCTTCGCGCCGACCCTCTTCGTGATCGGCCTCGGCGCCGCCGTCCTGGCCGCCTTCGTCCGCTGGGAACGGCACCAGGAGCAGCGCCACGCCGACCCGCTGGTCCATCTCGACCTGCTGCACAAGCCCGCCCTGCGCTCCGGCCTGCTGTGTCTGCTCAGCCAGAACCTCATCCTGCTCGGGCTGTTCTTCGCCATCCCGCTCTACCTCCAGGTCGTCCAGGGCTTCGACGCCTTCGAGACCGGACTGCGCCTGCTGCCCGTGTCCGTGACCATGCTCGTGGCGTCAACACTCGCCGCCCGGCTCGGGCGGACGGCGGGTCCGCGCCTGGTGGTACGGCTGGCCCTGCTGACCCTGGTCGCCGCCATCGTGTGGCTGCTGGCCACCATCGACCCGGACATCGACGACGTGCAGTTCGGCTGCGCCATGGGGCTGCTCGGCATCGGGATGGGCCTGCTCGCCTCGCAGCTCGGCAACGTCGTCCAGTCCAGTGTGGGCGAGGAGGAGCGCAGCGAGGTCGGCGGGCTGCAGTTCACCGCCCAGAACCTCGGGTCCGCGCTGGGCACCGCGCTCATCGGGTCCCTGCTCGTCGGTGCCCTCGCCCAGGCCTTCACCACCCAGGTGGAGAACGATCCCCGGCTTTCGGAGGAGACCGTACAGCGGACGAGCGTCGCGCTGGAGGCCGGGATCTCCTTCGTGCCCACCGACCAGGTGCGCTCGGCGGCCGAGCAGGCCGGGCTGCCGCCCGCCGAGGTCGACGCGCTCACCGACTCCTACGCCGAGGCGCAGCTCGACGGACTGAAGGCGGGCATCCTCGCCGCCGGCGGCATCACCCTGGCCAGTCTGCTGGTCACCTCGAAGCTGCCCGCCCGGCCGTCCACCCGTCCGCAGCCGTCGCGCGTCGGCGCGGCCTGACCTGCGAAGGAGCCCGATCATGTCCGACACCGAGCGGATGACGGCCAGGGATCCCACCTCCGAGCGCCGGGCCCGGTCCGACTACACCGGAGGCGTCTACGGCTCGATGCTCGCCGCCTCCGTCGTCGTCGGCGCCGGAGCGCTGGGCGACTTCCCCCGCCTGGAGCTGGTGGGGCTGCTGTTGCTGACGGGTGTGGTGTTCTGGCTGGCGCATGTGCACGCCCAGATGTTCGGGGCGCGGCTGGCCCAGCGACGCCAGGACCGCGGCGCCGTCCTGCGGCAGGTGTGCCGGGAGGAGTGGCCGATCGTCGAGGCCGCGGTCCCGCCGGCCGTCGCGGTGGCCGTCAGTCCCGTCCTCGGGCTCGATCTGGCGGGCGCGCTGTGGCTGGCGCTGTCGGTCGCCGTGGCGGGCCAGGTCGGCTGGTCGGCGGCCGCGGCACGGCGGGCCGGGGCCGGCTGGCGGCTGGTGGCGGTCACCGCCTCGGTGAACCTGCTGCTGGGCCTGCTGATCATCGCCTTCAAGCTGCTCATCACGCATTGACCGCGCCGTGTTCCGGAGGCATCGCCGCAGATCAGCCGGGTGGGCGGGACGGCGTCTCACCTCTGGAGGGTGAGGCTCCGCGGCCCGCCGCGACGGACGATCGCAGGGAGACCACAAGGAAGGCTCATGCGCTACGAGATCCGTGTCGACGGACAGATGTCGGAGACGTTGATCAAGGTCTTTCCCGAGCTGGACCACGTCGTGATGTCCGGCCAGACCGTCCTGTTCGGACACGTCGTCGACGAGGCGCATCTGTACGGCCTGCTGGCCCGCTGCCAGTCCCTGGGTCTGCACGTCCTGGAGATGCGGCAGATGCCGGACTGACGCCAGTGGACCCCCGTTGGGAGAAGAAACCATGACCGTGCCGCCCGGCGGGGACCCCGCCGCCGTACTCTCCGCCCTCGGCCGCTCCTGGACCTGGCTGCTCGGGTCGGCCGTCGCCATGCTCGTCCCCGGCGTCCTGGTGCTGGTCTGGCCGGACGAGACCCTGCACGTCCTCGCCGTGCTGATCGGGCTCTATCTGCTCGTGACCGGGCTGTTCCGGTTCGTCGCCGTCTTCGCCCGGGAGGATCACGGCGAACGGCTGCCCGGACTCCTGCTGTCCGTGCTGTACGTCCTGGCCGGTGTGCTGTGTCTGCGCAACCCGCTGCAGACCATCGCCGCGCTCTCCCTGATCGTCGGGGCCGTCTGGCTGGTGTCGGGCGTCCTCACCCTCTACACGGCCCTGGCCGCCCGGGATCTGCCGCACCGGGGCTTCGTCCTGGCCGCCGCCCTGCTCGCCGTCGTCGCGGGCATCGTCGTCCTGGCCCTGCCCACCGAGTCGGCCCGGGCGCTGACCCGGCTGCTCGGGCTGTGGCTGGTGCTGCTGGGCCTCGCCGAGGTGGCGCTGGCCCTCGCCTGGCGGGCGGCCCTGCGCCGGGCGGGGCTCACCCGCTCGGGGTGAGGCGCCCCCCGCTTGCCGTACGCACGCTGAAGACGGCAGTCAACCGCCGACGGGCGAAGGGCCCGGAACGGAGGACGGAGATGACCGGGGACACGTACCTCGCGTACGACTATCCGCTGCTCAGCGCCTTCTGGACCATGCTGATCTTCTTCCTGTGGATCATGTGGTTCGTGCTGCTGTTCCGCGTCATCGTGGACATCTTCCGCGACGACGACCTCAGCGGCGGGGCCAAGGCCGGCTGGCTGGTGTTCTGCATCTGCCTGCCCTTCCTGGGCGTGTTCGTCTACGTCGTGGCCCGGGGGAAGAACATGGGCCGCAGGGAGACCGCCCAGGCGAAGGAACAGCAGCGGCAGTTCGACGACTACATCCGGGAGACCGCCAAGGGCTCCGGCGCCCCCACCAGCAGCGTGGACGAACTCGCCAGGCTCTCCGAGATCAAGGCCCGCGGGGACATCACGGACGAGGAGTTCGACCGGGCCAAGAAGCTGGTCCTGAGCGGGCACGGCTCCACGGGCCACAGCTGAGCCGCCGGACGACACCGAAGACAGCGAAGACAGCGAATCGAGGCAGGGCATGACGACCAATCCGACGCGCGCGCACGAGGCCCGGCGGCACTGGGCCGAGGGTCTGACGGCGTTCGCCGCGGTCACGCTCATGATCGCCGGGGTGCTGGACATCTTCCGCGGGATCATGGGGATCGCCGAGGACGACATCTTCATCACGACGCGCAGCTACGTCTTCCGGTTCGACGTCACGGGCTGGGGCTGGGTCCATCTGATCCTCGGGGCGGTCGCGGTGATCGTCAGCCTGGGACTGTTCCAGACGGCCATGTGGGCCCGCGTCGGCGGTGTGGCCATCGCGAGCCTCATCATCATCGCCAACTTCCTCTCCCTGCCGTACTACCCGGTCTGGTCGGTGGTGATGATCGCTTTCTCCGCGTTCGTCATCTGGGCGCTGTGCGTCGTACGACCCGACCGGTACGCCTGACAACTCCGCGCGATCAGGAAGGCTTTCGACATGTGCCGATGGCTGGCCTACTCGGGGACGCCCATCCTTCTCGACACGATCCTGTACAAGCCCCAGCACTCGCTGATCGACCAGAGCCTGCACTCCCGGTTGGGCGTGGAGACGACCAACGGCGACGGCTTCGGCATCGGCTGGTACGCGCCCGAGTCGGACGACGAGGTCCCGGCGGTCTTCCGGGACGTCGGACCGGCGTGGAGCAACCGCAACCTGCGGGAGATCGCCCGCCATGTCCGCTCCCCGCTGTTCTTCGCCCACATCCGGGCCACGACCGGCACGGCGGTGCAGCAGACCAACTGCCATCCGTTCCGGCACGGCCGCTGGCTGTGGATGCACAACGGGGCGATCACCGACTTCCACCGGATACGGCGCGACCTCGCCCTCGCCGTCGACCCGCAGCTCTTCCTCGACATGGAGGGCTCGACGGACTCCGAGATGATGTTCTACCTGGCCCTCACCTTCGGTCTGGAGAAGGATCCGCCGGCCGCCGTGGAGCGGATGGCGGGGCTCGTGGAGCAGGTCGGGCACGATCACGACGTGGAGTTCCCGCTGCAGATGACGGTCTCCGTCGCCGACGGCGAGCGGCTGTGGGGCTTCCGCTACTCCAGCCAGGGGAACTCCCGCTCGCTCTTCTACAGCACCGCGGTGGAGACCCTGCGCCAGCTCCACCCCGACCTCACCTTTCTGCACGGGGTCTCCGACGACACCCGGCTCGTCGTCTCCGAACCCCTGGGCGACCTCCCGGGCGCCTGGAACGAGGTGCCCGAGAGCAGTTACGGCGTCGTCGAACCGGGCGCCGACCAACTGCACCACTTCGCGCCCCAGGCGGCGTAGCGGTTCGGGGCCGGCCGGTTCAAGGGCAGGCGGTTCAGTGGACGGAGAATCCGCCGTCGACGAAGATCGCCTGCCCGGTGACATAGCCGGAGGCGCGGGACGCCAGGAACACCGCCGCTCCGGCGAAGTCCTCGGCCAGCCCGTTGCGGCCGACCATGGTGCGCGCGGCCAGCGCCGCCACCCGCTCCGGGTCGGCCGACAGCCGTGTGTTGAGCGGGGTCATGACGAAGCCGGGCACCAGGGTGTTGCAGGTGACGCCGTGCGGCGACCACGCCTCCGCCTGGGAGCGGGCCAGCGACTCCAGCGCCCCCTTGGAGACCCCGTACGCGCCGCTCTGGACGAAGGCCCGGTGCGCCTGCTGGGACGTGAGGTGGATGATCCGTCCGAAGCCCCGCTCGGCCATGCCGGGACCGAACCGCAGGCCCAGCAGATAGGGCGCCTCGAGGTTCACGGCCATCGTGGCGTCCCACACGTCCTCGCCCAGCTCGCCCATCGGCGGCCGCAGGTTGACGCCCGCGCTGTTGACGAGGATGTCCGGCTCGCCGAACACGGCGGCCGCGTTCTCCGCCGCAGCGCGCACCCCGTCGCGCGTGCTCAGATCCGCGCTCACCCAGGCCGCCCGCGCGCCCGCCGCCGTCAACTCCTCGACGGTGGCGGCCAGTTCCGGCTCCCGGCGGGCCACGACCACCACCCGCGCCCCGGCCCGCGCGAGCGCGCCGGCGATGGCCCGGCCGATGCCGGAACTGCCGCCCGTCACCATGGCGACCAGGCCGTCCAGCGAGAACAGTTCGGAGAGGTACGCGTGTGACCCGTCCGGCGATGTCATGCCCGTATGTCCTTTCTCGACGAAGTCGGGCGGTCGCGTTCCGTCGCCAGAAGGCCGGCGTTCCACGCCTGGCCTCGGATGAAACCGCCCCCGCCCCGTAGCAGTATGGAAACACGCAAGCGTCAAAGGCGGGGCCGATGAAACAGCGGCGCACTCCCGATGCCGGGACTCCGACGAGTCCGGAGGACGAGGCCGACGAGGCCGGCACGGCCCTGGCCGTCGTCAGCGACGAGGGCGTCGTGACGGGCTGGAGCGAGGGCGCGCGGGCGCTGCTGGGATATCCGTCCGAGGAGATCGTCGGCAGGCCGGCCGGTCTCCTCCTCGACACCGTGGTCGGCCCGGAGACGCTGAGCGAGATCCGTCACCTGCAGCGATGGATCGGCCGGATCCCGCTGCGGCACCGGGACGGCCACCGGACGGCAGCCCATGTCCTCGCCCACCATCGAACGGCCGGCCTGACAGCGCCCGAGTGGCTCCTCGTCTCGGCGCTCCCGGTCGGGGGCGTGCACCCGAGCGACGACACCCTCGCGCTGTGGACCTTCGAACAGTCGCCTCAGTGCTCCCTGGCCGTGTACGACACGCGCCTGCGCATGCGCCGGTCCAACACCTACGCGACCGACGCCGCGCAGCTGCCCGAGGAGGGGATCCGCGGCCTGCGGATCTCCGAGATCCTCGCGAACCCGATCGGCGACAGCCTCGAAGAGGCCATGATCCAGGTCCTGGAGACCGGTGAACCGCAGTACCGGGAGTTCGGACGCCAGGCCATCGACCTCCACGCCCGGGCCTGGTCCACCCAGCTCTACCCGGTACGGGACGGGGAGGGGATCGTCCGCGGCGTCGGGATGGCGTCCCACGACAACACCGAGCAGGACCGTGCCCGCAGACGGCTCCAGCTGCTGAACGACGCCAACAACCGGATGGGAGGCACGCTGGACGTGGCGGTGGCAGCTCAGGAACTGGCGGGCGTCGCCGTACCGGAACTCGCCGACTTCGCCGCCGTGGACCTGCTGCCCGACCCGGACTCCGCCCGGGTGGCCACGGACGGGGAAGCCCCGGCGGGGACCGCGCCGCTCCCCGTTCGGCTGCGCCGGACAGCCCACCGGTCCGTACTCCCCGGAACGCCGGAGGCGGTCGTCGCGGTGGGCGAAGTGGACCGTCACACGGCGGCGTCCGCGACGGCGGAATGCCTGGCCACCGGCCGGCCCGTGCTGCGCGACGCTTACGACCGGCTGCCCGCCGACTGGTTGGAGGGGGACACCCGACGCGAGGAGACGGTCCGCGCGTTCGGCATCCACTCCGTCCTGGCCGTGCCGCTGCAGGCCAGGGGAACCACCCTCGGAGTCGCCCTCTACGCCCGCCACCGCCGGCCCGTCCCCTTCGCGCAGGAGGACGTGCTGCTCGCCCAGGAGATCACGACCAGGGCCGCGCTCTACATCGACAACGCCCGCCGGTACACCCGGGAGCGGGGAACCGCAGCCGCCCTGCAGCGGACGCTGCTCCCCCAACGGCTGCCCCACCACGCCGCCGTGCTGGCCGCCTCCCGGTACCTGCCCGCCGGCGCGCTCGGCGGAGTGGGCGGCGACTGGTTCGACCTGATTCCCCTGTCCAGCGCCCGGGTGGCCCTGGTCGTCGGTGACGTCGTCGGGCACGGCGTCCAGGCCGCCGCCACGATGGGCCGGCTGCGCACCGCCGTACGCACCCTCGCGGACGTGGACCTTCCACCGGACGAGTTGCTCACCCATCTCGACGATCTGGTGATCCGTCTGTCGGCCGAGACGGACGCGGAGGGCACCTCGTCCTCCCCGCAGACGTCGGCTGCCACCGGGGGCTTCGGCGCCACCTGCCTGTACGCCGTCTACGACCCCATCTCGCGCGTGTGCACCCTGGCCGACGCGGGCCACCCGGTGCCCGCTCTCCGCACCCCCGCCGGCACCGTCGACTTCCTCGACGTACCCGCCGGGCCTCCGCTCGGCCTGGGCGGTCTGCCCTTCGAGGCGGTGGAGTTCACCCTCCCCGAAGGCAGTGCGCTCACCCTCTACACCGACGGTCTGATCGAGTCCCGGACCCTGGACATCGACGAAGGCATGGCGCGACTGCGGGAGGCTCTGGCCGGGCCCGCGGCCTCGCCGGACGAACTGTGCGACGCCGTACTCGGCATGCGGCCGCCCCCACACCGAAGCGACGACGTCGCCCTGCTGATCGCCTTCACCCGGGCCCTCGACTCCGCCCACGTCACCACCTGGGACCTGCCCGCGGAGCCGTCCGTGGTGGCTCGGGCACGCAGGCTCGTCAGCGCCCGGCTCACCGCATGGGGACTCGAGGACGCCGCCTTCGTGACCGAACTCGTGGCCAGCGAACTCGTCACCAACGCGATCCGGTACGCGGCTCCGCCGATCCAGCTGCGCCTCATCCTCTCCGAACCCCCCGGGGAACCGGAAGGAAATCCGATGCGCCGGCTCATCTGCGAAGTCTCCGACGCCAGCAGCACCGCTCCTCATCTACGCCGTGCCCGCACCTACGACGAGGGCGGCCGAGGCCTGCTGCTGGTGGCCCAACTGACCCAGGCCTGGGGCACCCGCTACACCACCGCCGGGAAAACCATCTGGGCCGAACAGAACATCGACGAAACGGCGGACTGAGGCGGCGGGGCCGGCGGACCGAAGCGGCGGGGAGGCGGGACTGAGGCGGCGGGGCTGGCGGACCGAAGCGGCGGGGGCGGTGGACCGATGCAGCGGGGCGTGTGGACCGAAGCGGCGGGGGCGGTGGACCGATGCGGCGGGGGCGGTGGACCGATGCGGCGGGGGCGGTGGACCGATGCAGCGGGGCGTGTGGACCGAAGCGGCGAGTGCGGTGGACTGAGGCGGTGGGGCCGGCGGACCCAAGCGGTGGGGCCCGTGGACCGAAGCGGCGGGGCCGGCGGACCCAAGCGGTGGGGCCCGTGGACCGAAGCGGCGGGGGCGGTGGACCGATGCGGTGGGGCCGGTGGACTGAGGCGGTGGAGCCGGCGGACCCAAGCGGCGAGGGCGGCGGACCGATGCGGCGGGGGGTGTGGACCGAAGCGGCGGGGCGTGTGGACCGAAGCGGCGAGGGCGGTGGACCGAAGCGGCGGGGGCGGCGGACGGAAGCGGCTGGGCCCGTCGGTCGGCGGTCGGCCCGGGGCTGGTCGACGAGGCCGCCCACCTTCCGGGCGGCCTCAGCGTCCCACGGATCCCGGCCCGCGCGCCGTCCCGGTCAGGACGGCTGGACCTGGTCGAAGAGGGCGAGGGCTTCGGCGGGGTCCGGGCTCACCAGGCGTTCCAGACCGGCCGTCGTGATCTTCGCCCATCTGCCGGCCCGTGCCCACATCCGTTCCTCGAAGGCCCGGACGGCGTCGTCCACATCCGCGGGGCCGGTGGCGAGGGCCTCGGCGAGTTCGGCGCCGTCCAGCATCGCGAGGTTCGCGCCCGCCCCCAACGGGGGCATCAGATGGGCGGCGTCGCCCAGCAGCGTCACCCCGGGAACGTGGGTCCAGGTGTGGGACACGGGCAGGACGTGGAGGGGGCGTTGGACGAAAGCGGTGCCGTGGCGGAGGAGGTCGAGGACGGGAGCGGCCCAGCCGTCGAACCGGGCCAGCAGGCTCGATCGCACGGTCTCGGCGTCGGCCCCGTCCGGGTCCGTGTGCCCGTCCAGCGGCGCACGGAACCGGGCGTACACCTTGACGTGGCCGCCGCTGTTGCGCTGGGCGACGAGGGCCCGGTTCACGCCGTACACGGCCAGGGAACCGTCGCCGATCAGCCGGGCGAGGTCGGGGTGGCGGGTGTCGACGTCGTCCAGGGAGGTCTCGACCGAGGTCACGCCGGTGTAGTGCGGCGTCACCGCCGAGACGGCCGGACGGACGCGGGACCAGGCGCCGTCCGCGCCGACCACGAGGTCGTACGTCTCCTGGCGCCCGTCCGCGAAATGGACCCGTACGCCGTCCCGGGTCCCCGGCACCACCCGCGTCACGCCCCGCCCCCACTGGACGTCGAGAGGGCCGAGCAGCAGGTCACGGAGTTGCCCGCGGTCGATCTCGGGATTGGCCCGGTCGTCCGGGCGGGGTCGCCAGTCGCGCAGGACGGTCCCGTCCGTGTCCAGGATGCGCATGGCCTGCCCCTCGGGACGGGACAGCTCCTGGAACTCCGTTAACAGCCCCGCCTTGTCCAGCGCGAGCTGGCCCAGCCCTTCGTGCAGGTCCAGCGTGCCGCCCGGGGGTCGGGCGTCGGGGCCGGGATCCAGTTCGAGGACGGCGACGGGGTGATCATGGCGATGCAGGACGCGGGCGAAGGTAAGGCCGGCGGGACCGCTCCCGACCACGGCGATGCGGTGTCTCATGTCGATACACTGTATTTTCCCGGGACGGTGTATCGCAACAGTACGGTGTGACCATGACTGTGTGGGACCGGCCGGAGCCGCCGATTCGCCCCGTGCCGCTCGACCGGAAGCGGATCGTCGCCGCCGCCGTCGCGCTGGCCGACCAGGGCGGACTCGATGCGGTGTCGTTGCGCAAGGTCGCCGGCCGGCTGGATGTCGGCCCGATGCGGCTGTACGGATACATCTCCACCAAGGAGGAGCTGTTCGACCTCATGGTGGACGAGGTCCAGGCCGAGATCCTCCCCGAGGAGCAGCCCGGCGAGTGGCGGGAGGCGCTGCGCGTCCTCGCCCACCGCACCCGGCGGACCGCACTCCGGCACGAATGGCTGGCCGACCTGCTCGGCGGCCGCCCGACCCTGGGCCCGAACGGCCTCGCCGTGACCGAGGCGACGCTGGCCGCCCTCGACGGCCTCGCCGACGTCGACACCGTCCTGCGCGCCGTGGAGACGGTCAGCGCCTACTTCACCGGCGCGATCAGGCGCGAGATCGCGAACCTGCGGGCCGAGCGGGCCACGGGCCTGTCCAAGCGCGACTGGCAGCGTGCCTCCGGCCCCCATGTGACGAAGATGCTGGCCACAGGCCGCTTCCCGGCACTGGCCAAGGCGGTGTACGACGGCACGGACGTGGAAGCCGAGACGTCCTTCGCGACGGGCCTGGACTGGGTCCTCGACGCGGTGGCCGCCAAACTCACCCAGCCGCCGGCATAACACCCACCCGACTCGGCCGCTCCTCGGCCAGGAGGGAGGGCCGACCGGCTTGCCGACGGGCAGGCCGTGCGCCGCCTTTCCGCGAACCGAACCACCGTCGACGTAGGGCACCCTTGCCATCCGAACTGTTCCGATATATCGTTGACGCATCGCGACAGATCAACGATGGAATGGAGTGATGGCGATGCGCAGCCACGGATTCGAGCGTGGACATGGTGAGGACGGCCCCTGGAGCGGCCGCGGCGGACGGGGTGGCCGGCGTGCGGCCTTCGGGCCCTTCGGTCCGGGTGGCCCCGGCTTCGGCCCCGGCGGTCCCGGTTTCGGCCCGGGTGGACCGGGCGGACCGGGCTTCGGTCCCGGCCCCTGGGGCGGACGAGGGCGCGGCGGGCCCAGGGGAAGGGCACGGCGCGGTGATGTACGGGCCTCGATCCTGGCCCTGCTCAAGGACCGTCCGATGCACGGTTACGAGATGATCCAGGAGATCGCCGAGCGCAGCGGCGGGGCGTGGAAGCCCAGCCCCGGCTCGGTGTACCCGACCCTCCAGCTGCTGGAGGACGAGGGTCTGATCAGCAGTGAGAGCGAAGGCGGCAAGAAGCTGTTCTCGCTCACCGAACAGGGTCGTACGGCGGCCGAGGAGGGCCCGGAAGCCCCCTGGGAGGAGGCCACGCGTGGCGTCGACTGGGAGGCGCTCGGCGAGATCCGCCAGGCCGGGTTCGGTCTGATGGAGGCCTTCGGGCAGGTCTGGAAGACCGGCAGCAAGGACCAGCGCGACAAGGCGCTCACGGTCATCAACGAGGCCCGCAAGAAGCTGTACCTGATCCTCGCCGACGAGGACTGACAGCAGGCGTACGACGACGAAGGCGCCCCGTGGAGCGATCCGCGGGGCGCCCTCGCGTGCCGTACGGCGGCCGTGGCCGGGCCGGGTCAGGCCACCAGGCCGCCCAGCTTGCGCAGCGACTCGTTCAGGGCGGCCGTTCCCGAGTCCTTGAGCTTGCCCGCCATCAGCGACACGGCCGCGCCCGTGAACTCGCCGTCGATGCGGACCGTCGTGGCGTCCCCGTCCGGGGTGAGGGTGTAGCGGGTGGCCACGGACACCGCCATCGGGCCCTTGCCGCGGATCACCAGCACCCGCGCCGGTTCCAGCTCCGCGACCGTCCACTCGACCTCGGCCGGGAAGCCCATCAGCTTCATGTTCTCCTGGAAGGTCGCGCCCACCTCGAGGCTCTCGGGTCCGCCCTGGGGGAAGTTGGTGTGCGTCGCGTTCCACTCCCCGTAGGCCGGCCAGTCGGTGAGCTGGGCCCACACCTTCTCGGCCGGTGCCTGGATGCGTGCCTCCGCGCTGACTTCGGCCATACGACCACCCTCCTCGTGTCGGGCAACTGGGCTGCGGTGTCGCGGAACGTAGCCCCAGGGCCTCGAACATTCAATACTGATGAACCGTCAGGGATTGTGGAGGGCGTCCTTCACGGCGCGAGGCCGTCAAGGCGGCGCGCGCCCCGACGGGTGTGTGGCCTGATCTCATCCGTAAGGAGGAGATTCCGTCCGCCTGTGTCCGCTCTGCGTGGGACGCGCAGATGGTTCCCTCCGGGGATGACTCGGCCGTCCGGGACTGATGAGGTGGGGATGTGCAACCCCGTATCCCCCGGCAGTCGACAGGTGACCAGGCGACGCACGGGACGGACGACGACCCGAGACTCGACGCCGAGTCCGCGGCGGTACTCGCCGCTGCCCGCCGCCGGGCGGTGCGCGACGGGGACCGGCAGATCGACACCGCCCACCTCCTGCACTCCCTCCTCGAACACGACCCCCGGGTCCGGGCCGCCTTCGGCGAAGGGCCCCAGCTCGCGCGGCTGCTCGGCTATCTCGTCCAGCGCAGCATCGGCTACGGCCTGCGCTGGCAGAGCGGTGTCGAGGACTCCGGGGCCCTGCCCGTCGTCCCGGCGGTGGAGGGGTTCTCGCCGCTCGCCGCCGCCGCGCTGGAGCAGGCGTGCGCGCGGGCCGGCCGGCCGGGCGGTACACGGGCCCGCGGACTCGACCTCCTCGTCGCGATCGTCGCGGACCCCCAGGCCCGGGCCGTCGAGGTCCTCGCCCACGCCGGGGTGGACGTGCGGGATCTGCGTGCCCGCATCGAGGAGGACCCGGCGGCGGAGGAGTGGGAGGAGTACGCCGGGGGCACCGGCCCGACCCACTGAGATCCCCCTGGCCGCCGCCCCTCCCGTCCCGTGCCTGTCCTGTGCCTGTCCCGTGTCCCGTCTGGTGCCTTGTCTCGTCTTGTGCCTTGTCTCGTGTCTGTCCCGGCCTGTCCGGTTCTCGAGACAGGTGTCATCGGGGATGACGGTCATGTCATCGCCTGTCATCATGTGCCGGTGCGTACCTCTGGAACCAGTCAGGGCAGCCGCGGCAAGGGCATCGGGCTCGGGCTGGCGGTCGGGTCGGCGATCGCCTTCGGCGGATCGGGGGTCGCGGCCAAGCCGCTGATCGAGGCGGGGCTCGACCCGCTGCACGTGGTGTGGCTGCGGGTGACCGGCGCCGCCCTGGTCATGCTGCCGCTCGCCGTGCGGCACCGCGCGCTGCTGCGCCGCCGCCCCGCGCTCCTCGCCGGGTTCGGTCTGCTCGCGGTGGCCGGCGTACAGGCCTTCTACTTCGCCTCGATCTCCCGGATGCCCGTCGCGGTCTCCCTGCTCCTGGAGTACCTCGCGCCCGCCCTGGTGCTCGGCTGGGTGCGGTTCGTGCAGCGCCGGCCGGTGACCCGGGCCGCCGCGCTCGGTGTGGCCCTCGCGGTGGGCGGCCTGACCTGTGTCGTGGAGGTGTGGTCGGGACTGCGCTTCGACGCCCTCGGGCTGCTGCTCGCGCTGGCCGCCGCCTGCTGTCAGGTCGGCTACTTCGTCCTGGCCGACCAGGGCGGAGACGCCGGCGACGACGCCCCCGACCCGCTCGGTGTGATCGCCTACGGCCTGCTGATAGGCGCGCTGGTGCTGACCGTCGTGGCCCACCCGTGGAACCTCGACTTCTCCGTGCTCGCGGGCTCCGCCGACCTGAACGCCGGCCGGGTCCCGGCCTGGCTGCTGCTCGGCTGGCTCGTGCTGATCGCCACGGTCGTCGCGTACATCACCGGAGTGGTCTCCGTGCGCCGGCTCTCCCCGCAGGTGGCCGGGGTGGTGGCCTGTCTGGAGGCGGTCGTCGCGACCGTGCTGGCCTGGGTCCTGCTGGGCGAGCACCTTTCGGCGCCGCAGCTCGCCGGTGGCGCGCTGGTGCTGCTCGGCGCGTTCATCGCCCAGTCGTCCGCGCCCGCCAAGGGGTCCCCGCAGCCGGTCGCCGGCGGCGAGCCCGAGCGGGATCCGTCCGCCCGGGAAGCCGCCGCCTGACGAGGGCGGGGCGGCGCGTCAGCGCGTCACAGCGCCGCCAGGTAGTCCGGCACCTCGGCGCCGGGGGCGAGGTCGGTCTCCGGGAGCGGGGTTCCGTACCCCTTGCGCAGCGGGAGCACTCCGGCCCAATACGGCAGGGCGAGGTCCTCGGGCTCGTCGTTCACCCCGCCGGTGCGGGTCTTGGCGGAGACCTCGGTCAGGTCGAGGCGGATCACCGCGGTCGCCGCCAGTTCCTTCTTGTCCGCCGGGCGGGAGTCGGCGGCACGGCCCGGGACGACATGGTCGACCAGCGCGTCGAGGGCGGCGCGCTTCTCCTCCGGGTCGGTGACGTCGTACGCGAGGCCGTGCACCACGACCGAGCGGTAGTTGACCGAGTGGTGGAAGGCCGAGCGGGCCAGCACCAGACCGTCCACGTGCGTCACCGTCAGGCACACCGGCAGCCCCGGGTCGGCCCGGCCCGCCATCCGCAGCGGACGCGAGCCCGTCGAGCCGTGCACGTACAGGGTCTCGCCGACGCGTCCGTACAGCGTCGGCAGCACGACGGGCGCGCCGTCGCGGACGAAGCCGAGGTGGCAGACGTACCCCTCGTCGAGTATCGAGTGCACCAGGTCCTTGTCGTAGGAGGCCTTCTGCGGGGCGCGCGTGGGGACCGTGCGGTCGGTCGCGGGATACGCGGCGGGCTGCGGTGTCGGCTGGGGAGTCCCCTGCATTGGTGTTCTCCATTGCACTAGTGCATAATCTTCTTTGTGCTAGGAGAGTATCGGATCGAAGGCCGGCGCGCAGCGGACATTTCCGCGAGTATCGAGCGCGCGGTGGGCGAAGGCGCCCTGGAACCGGGCCAACTGCTGCCGCCGATGCGGGAGTTGGCGGTGACGCTCGGGGTGAACCCGAACACGGTCGCGGCCGCCTACCGCACCCTGCGCGAGCGCGGCGTCATCGAGACACACGGACGCCGGGGCAGCCGGGTGC
Organism: Streptomyces sp. NPDC005820; assembly: GCF_040630255.1. Classification (NCBI taxonomy): domain Bacteria; kingdom Bacillati; phylum Actinomycetota; class Actinomycetes; order Kitasatosporales; family Streptomycetaceae; genus Streptomyces; species Streptomyces sp. NPDC005820. The sequence goes on along the minus strand of NZ_JBEXXE010000011.1, from coordinate 181,721 downwards.
GGCCCAAGCCCGCCACCACCGGCCGTGAGAAGGTGCGCCTCGATGTGCCGGAGGGGGTCCGTGACCTGGCGGACGGCAACCCCGACCCGGCCCTGCTGCCCCCGCTCGCGGGCGCCTTCGCGGCGGCCGCCGAACGCGCCGACCGCGAGCCGGTCCTGTACGGGGCCGATCCCGTCGACCCCGGTCTGGCCCGAGCGGCCCGCGCCGCGCTGGACGCGGACGGCGTGCCCGCCGGACCGCTCACCGTGGCCTCCGGCTCGCTGGACGCGGTGGAACGCGTCCTCGTCGCCCACCTCAAGCCGGGCGACGGGGTCGCGGTGGAGGACCCCGGCTGGGGGCGCACCCTCGACCTCGTCCCGGCGCTCGGGCTGCGCACGGTCCCGGTCGGCGTCGACGACGAGGGCCCGCTCCCGGGCGATCTGCGCGCCGCCCTGGAGGGCGGGGCGCGAGCCGTCCTGATCACCGACCGCGCCCAGAACCCCACCGGCGCCTCCGTGACCGCGGCACGCGCGCGTGCGCTGCGTGAGGTCCTCGCCGAGCACCCCGGGGTCCTGCTCATCGAGGACGACCACGGGCACGGCATCGTCGACCTGCCCCTGCACCCCCTCGCCGGCGTCACCCGGCACTGGGCCTTCGTCCGCTCGGTCGCCAAGGCCTACGGCCCCGACCTGCGGCTCGCCGTGCTGACCGGCGACGAGATCACCGTGGACCGGGTGCGGGGGCGCCAGCGGCTGGGACCCGGGTGGGTGAGCCTGCTCGTCCAGCGGGCCGTGGAGCGGCTGTGGGCGGACGGGGCGGTGGACGGCCACGCGGTGGCCGCGGCCTATCGGGGGCGACGCGAGGCGTTGATCGGCGCGCTCGCCGAGCGGGGGGTCGCCGCGCACGGGCGCAGCGGTATGAACGTGTGGGTGCCCGTGCCGGACGAGACCGGGGTGGTGGCCAGGCTGCTGCACGCGGGGTGGGCGGTGTCACCGGGGGCGCGCTTCCGGCTGAGCGCCGGGCCCGGGGTGCGGATCACCGTGTCGACGTTGGGGGAGGAGGAGGTCGGCCCGCTGGCGGACGCGGTGGCCTCGGCGGTGGGCCCGGCGCCGGTGCGGAGTTATGTCTAGCGCGGTCGGGTGCGGGTGCGGGTGCGTTGTGGCTGGTCGCGCAGTTCCCCGCGTCCCTTCGGGCGCGTCACCTCGTCCTCGCTTGAGTGAGCGCCGCCCCCGCCAGCACGATCACCGCCCCCACCGGCGTCGACCAGCTCAGCGGCTCGCCGAGGAGGGCGACCCCCGCTGCCGTCGCGATCACCGGGATGAAGTACGTGACCATCTGCGCGGTCGTCGGGCCCACCTCGGCGACCAGGCCGTACTGGATCAGCAGGGCCAGACCCGTGCCGAGGGCGCCCAGCGCGGCGATCGCCAGCAGCGGCAGCAGGGCGAGGTGGTCCGGGACCCCGGCGAACAGCGGGGTGACGACCGCCAGTTGGAGGCTGGCCACGCCCAGTTGCGCGCCCGTCATCGACAGGGCCGAGGCCCCCGTGCCGGCCAGGGTGCGCCGGACGTATATCCAGCCGATCGGGTAGCTCAGCGAGGCCAGCAGGGCCATCGCCGTGCCGCGGGCGTCCAGGCCGTGGAAGCCCTGCCAGGCGCCCAGGACCGTCAGGACACCGAGGAAACCCAGGCCGAGGCCCGCGACCCGGAGCCGGGTGGGCCGGTCCTCGGACAGGGCGACCAGGGAGAGGGCCATGCCCCACAGGGGGGAGGTGGCGTTGCAGATCCCGGCCAGGGTGGAGGGGATCGTCAGCTCGGAGTAGGCGAAGAGCGAGAACGGCAGGGCGTTGAGCAGGAACGCGGCGACCGTCAGATGCGCCCAGGTACGGGCCCCGCGCGGGAGCCGCTCCCGCCGCACCGCCATCGCGACCGCCAGCACCGCCGTCCCGAACACCAGCCGGCCCAGGGTGACCTGGAAGGGGGCGTAGCCGTGGGTGCCCACCTTGATGAGCAGGAAGCTGAAGCCCCAGATCAGCGAGAGCGCGCCGAACCGCAGACGCCAGTCCAGGGTGCGGCGGGTGCGGGGGACGGCGGGGGCGGCGGAGGTGCGGGCGGCGGCGGTGTCGGCGGCGGTGGTCATGGCCGTAACGATGCGGCACAGGACCTCGTAGCACAATCGATAATTCGCACCGGATACCTCGTAGCATTGCTTATATGTTGAACCTGGAGCGCCTACGGACTCTCGATGCCCTCGCCCGGCACGGCTCGGTCAGTGCCGCCGCGGCGGGCCTGCACATCACGACCTCGGCCGTCTCGCAGCAGCTGGCCAAGCTGGAGCGGGAGGTCGGGCAGCAGCTGCTGGCCAAGCACGGCCGGGGGGTGCGGCTGACCGACGCGGGGCGGCTGCTCGCCGACCACGCTGCCCGGATCCTGTCCCAGGTCGAGCTGGCGCAGTCCGATCTGGAGGCCCGGCGCGGGCAGGTGGCGGGGGAGCTGCGGATCTCCGCGTTCCCGACCGCCGCACGCGGGCTGTTTCCCAGGGCGCTGGCCGAGCTGCGCAAGGCGCACCCCGGGCTGCGGCTGCGCTCCTGCGAGCTGGAGCCGGAGAACGGCGTCGCGGGGGTCGTCCGCGGCGATCTCGATCTCGCCGTCGTCCTGGACTGGTACAACAAGCCGATGCCCGTGCCGGACGGGCTGGTCAAGGCGCCACTCCTGGACGACCCCGCCCAGGTGGCCATGCCGGCCGGGCATTCGCTCGCGGACCGGGACGAGGTGGATCTCGGGGAGTTCGCCGGGGACGAGTGGATCACCTGGGGCGAGGGCGAGTTCTGTCACGAGTGGCTGATGTTCACCCTGCGCTCGCGGGGTGTCGAACCGATCGTCGGCCATCGGGCCGCCGAGACCCACACCCAACTCGGACTGGTCGCAGCGGGGTTGGGCGTCTGCATCGTGCCGCTGCTCGGGCGCGACCCCGTGCCCGAGGGGGTCGTCATGGTCCCGCTCAAGCAGCGGGTGCGCCGCCATGTGTATGTGGTCTGGCGGGCGGACGCGGACCGCCGTCCGTCGATCCGGGCGGCGGTCGAGGCCCTCAAGTCGGCGGGAGCCGAGGTGAGTTGACCGGCCGGTCGGCTATCCGTCGACCAACTTGCGGAAGTCCCAGGAGACGACCTTCTCCGGCCGCAGCCGCACCCACGCGTGCCGCCCGTCGTGCGGCATCGAGTCCAGGCCGAAGTTCTTGCGCGCGAACAGCGTCTCCACGGCGTCGAGTTCGGCGCACAGCTCACCGGTACGCGGAGCCTCGCCCACGAACTCCACGGCACCGGACAGCTCGACGCCCCGCAGCGACTCGTACTCCTCACCCGTGTCGACCACGATCGCGACCCGGGGGTCGCGGGTGAGCTGCGTCCAGCGCTTGCTGCGCACGACCGAGTACAGCCACAGCGCGCTGCCGTCCCACAGGAACCACAGGGCGCTCACATGCGGGGCGCCGTCGGCGGAGACGGTGGCCACCCGGCAGGTGCGCTGGGTGGTGAGGAACGCGTCCAGCTCACCCGACGACATCATGATCTTCCGGCCCCGACGCTGAGTGACGGTCATCCGGCCCCCTCATCCTTCTTCTCTTGTCACTGCTTCCCGTGTACTGCTTACCAGTACGACTTTTCTGACACTGTGTCAGAAAAGCAAGTGTCCCGACATCAGGGGGAGCCGTGCCGTCGTCCGAAGAGCTCCGGGACATCCTCGACCCCGATTCCACCGTGCTGCTCACCGTGGAGTGCCAGCGGGGTGTCGTCGGCCCCGGTGCGGCACTGCCTCAACTCGCCGCCGCCGCAAGGGAGTCGGGCGCCCTCGCCAACGTGGCCCGGCTGGTCGGCGCCGCACACGAGGGCGGGATCCAGGTCGTCCACGCCGTCGCCGAGCGCCGCCCCGACGGCCGGGGCGCCAGCCGCAACGCGCGCCTCTTCCGCGCCGCCGAGCGCCTGCCCGTCCAGCAGCTCGCCGGTACGGACGCGACCCGAATCGCGCCCCCGATCGAGGTCGCCGAGCAGGACCTCGTCGTACGACGGCTGCACGGGCTGTCGCCGATCGAGGGCACCGACCTCGACGCCCTGCTGCGCAACCTCGGCTGCCGCATCCTGGTCGTGACCGGGGTCTCGGCCAACGTGGCGATCCCGAACACCGTCTTCGACGCGGTCAACCGGGGCTACACGGCCGTCGTGCCGACGGACGCGATCGCGGGGGTGCCTGCCGACTACACCCCCGCGATGATCCGCCACACCCTCGCATTGGTCGCCACGGTCGCGACCACGGACGAGGTGCTGGCGGCCCTGAGGCAGCCGGACGTCAGGCCAGCGTGATCGAGTCGCCGCTGACGGTGATCTTCACCTCGGGCAGCGCCTGGGTCGCCGGACCGCTCTTCACGCTGCCGTCCTCGATCGAGAAGTTGCTGTTGTGGCAGGGGCAGTTGATGACCCCGTCCGAGATGCTCTTCACCGCACAGCCCTGGTGGGTGCACACGGCCGAGAACGCCTTGTACGTGCCCGCCGCCGGCTGGACGACGACCACCTTCTGGGAGTCGAAGATCTTGCCGCCGCCCTCCGGGATGTCGGCGGTCGTGGTCAGCGCCGCGCCGGCCGCGCTGTCCCCGCCGCCCGTGCCGCCGGTGCTCGCGGACTCACTGGCCCCCGTCGAGCCGGTCGACCCCGTCGTGCCGCCGGTCGAGGCCGACGACGAGGAGGAGTCGTCGTCGGACCCTCCGCACGCGGTCAGCGCGACGGAGAGCCCCGCGGCTCCGGCGGCCGCCATGACGGTGCGGCGGGCGGGTTGCGACGCGGAGTTGATCGATGCGCTGGTCATGCTGAGGATTCCCTTCCAGGGGGGTGCGTGGACCTGCCGAGTGGTACGGGCGGTGGGCGCCGCTTGTTCAGAGCCCCCGCCAAGTCCGGACAGTGTCGAGATATTGACCGTTTCGAGATCAGACCTGCGTAAGCCAGAGCTGTCGCGGAGCTGTCGACCGCCGCCGCACCCGGCCCCAGTAACCTGGGGCGATGCTCAAGGAAGTCATCGCCACCCGCTACATCACGGCGTTGCGTGAGGGCGGCTCGCTGCCGGGGCTCGTCGAGGCCGACGACCTCGGAACGTACGTCATGAAGTTCACCGGCGCCGGACAGGGCCGAAAGACGCTGGTCGCGGAGGTCGTCTGCGGCGAACTCGCCCGCCGCCTCGGCCTGCGGATGCCCCGCCTCGTGGCCATCGGCCTCGACCCCGTGCTCGGCCTCGGCGAACCCGACCCGCAGGTGCAGGAGCTGCTCAGGTCCAGCGGCGGCACCAACCTCGGGATGGACTTCCTCTCCGGCGCCCTCGGCTACGACCCCCTCGCCTTCCCGGTGAGCCCCGCGGAGGCCGGCGCGATCGTCTGGTTCGACGCGCTGGTCAACAACGTCGACCGTTCCTGGCGCAACCCCAACCTGCTGCGCTGGCAGGGCGACCTGTGGCTCATCGACCACGGCGCCACCCTGATCTGGCACCACAACTGGCCCACGGTCGAGACCTCCGCGGCCCGCCCCTACGACGCGGCCGACCACGCCCTCGCCTCCTTCGCCCCGGACATCGCGGGCGCGGCCGAGCGGCTCGCCCCGCTGGTCACCGCCGATCTGCTCGCCGAGGTCACCGCCGAGATCCCCGACGTCTGGCTCGCGGACGAACCCGGCTTCGACACCCCGGACGACCTGAGGCGGGCCTACGCCCGGCCGCTGCTCGCCCGGGCGGCCGTCATCGCCGACCGCATCACCGGCATCGAGGAGGGCAAGTGAGCGAGCGCCACATCCACATGGCGGGCCATGTGACCGAGCGCCACATCACCCGGGCCGGCCAGGGCGGCGACCGGGACGTCTTCGAGTACGCCCTGCTGCGGGTCGTCCCGAGGGTCGAGCGCGGCGAGTGCATCAACGCGGGCGTGCTGGTCTACTGCCGCGCCCGGGCCTACGTCGGCGCCCGCACCCACCTCGACGAGGCACGGCTGCTCGCCCTGGACCCGGGCGCCGACGTGGCCGGGATCAGGGCGGCGCTGGCGGCCGTCGAGGGGGTGTGCGGCGGTGGCGCGGGGGCCGGTCAGGCCGCGGGAGACGACGCCGGGCGGCGGTTCCGCTGGCTGGTCGCGCCGCGCTCGGCGATGGTGCAGCCGGGGCCGGTGCACACCGGGCTCACCACGGATCCGGCGGCCGAGACCGCACGGTTGCTGGAACTCCTGGTGAGGTAATGGATCACACCGGCGCCGTGTGGCGTTGACACCGGGTGCCAGGGCTTCTAGCGTCACGTGCGACGAAGGTACTAAGCGGTCGCTCACCGCACGACAGGTTCTCTCAAGGGCGAGGAGACAGAGGAATGTCCACCATTGAACAGCGGGTCGCCGTGGTCACGGGCGCGGCGCGCGGCATCGGAGCCGCCACCGCCGTACGGCTGGCCGCCGAGGGCCGTGCCGTCGCCGTGATCGACCTCGACGAGGCCGCCTGCAAGGACACCGTGGAGAAGATCACCGCGGCCGGCGGCAGGGCCGTCGCGATCGGCGCCGACGTCTCCGACGAGGCCCAGGTCGAGGCGGCGATCGCCCGTGTCGTCGCGGAGCTCGGCGCCCCGACGATCCTCGTCAACAACGCGGGCGTGCTCCGCGACAACCTGCTGTTCAAGATGAGCGCCTCCGACTGGGACACGGTCCTGAACGTGCATCTGCGCGGCTCGTTCCTGATGTCCAAGGCCATCCAGAAGCACATGGTCGACGCGGGCTTCGGCCGGATCGTCAACCTGTCCTCCTCCTCCGCGCTCGGCAACCGCGGCCAGGCCAACTACTCGGCCGCCAAGGCCGGTCTGCAGGGCTTCACCAAGACCCTCGCCATCGAGCTCGGCAAGTTCGGCATCACCGCCAACGCCGTCGCCCCCGGCTTCATCGCCACCGACATGACGGCCGCGACCGCCGCCCGCGTCGGCATGGGCTTCGAGGAGTTCAAGGCCGCCGCCGCCACCCAGATCCCCGTGGCCCGCGTCGGCGAGCCCGACGACATCGCCAACGCGATCGCCTTCTTCACCAACGAGGCCGCCGGCTTCGTCTCCGGCCAGGTGCTGTACGTCGCCGGCGGACCGCTCGACTAGGGATCAGGAACCATGACCGTGGAACTCTCCGGCAAGGTCGCGCTCATCACGGGCGCGAGCCGTGGCATCGGCTACGGCGTCGCCGAGGCCCTCGTCGCCCGCGGCGACCGGGTCTGCATCACCGGCCGCAACGAGGACGCGCTGAAGCAGGCCGTCGAGCAGCTCGGCGCCGACCGGGTCATCGGCGTCGCCGGCAAGGCGCACGACCTCGACCACCAGACGGCCGCCGTCGAGGCCACGATGGAGGCCTTCGGCCGCGTCGACTACCTCGTCAACAACGCGGGCACCAACCCGGTGTTCGGGCCGATCGCCGACCTCGACCTCGAGGTGGCGCGCAAGGTCTTCGAGACCAACGTGGTCTCCGCCCTCGGCTTCGCCCAGAAGACCTGGCACGCCTGGCAGAAGGACAACGGCGGCGCGATCGTCAACATCGCCTCCCTCGCGGGCCTGTCGGCCTCGCCCTTCATCGGTGCGTACGGCATCAGCAAGGCCGCGATGATCAACCTGACCCAGCAGCTGGCGCACGAGTTCGCGCCCCGCGTACGGGTCAACGCGATCGCCCCGGCCGTCGTGAAGACCAAGTTCGCCCAGGCCCTGTACGAGGGCCGGGAGGCGGAGGCGGCAGCCGGCTATCCGCTGGGCCGGCTGGGCGTGCCGTCCGACATCGGTGGCACCGCCGCCTTCCTCACCTCCGAGCAGTCCGACTGGATCACCGGTCAGACGCTCGTCGTCGACGGCGGCATCCTGCTCAACGCCGGTGTGGCCTGAGTCTCATCCCACACCGCCGCGGGCCCCGTTTCCTTGACGGAAGCGGGGCCCGTGTCCATCCCCGGGCGCGCCCGGCGGCATGACAACGTCGTCACGATTTCTCCCTGATCAATAACGCTTTCCTCTCGCCGGTTGAGCGTTTCCAGGCCTGCGGTATGGTCTGGCCACTCTTGGCATGGCGTTTACGAGGAGCGTGTGCGTGTTCTACCGGAATCGATCGTTGCAGCATGTGGCGGTGATCGCGTCCATATCCCTGGTGAGCGGATGCGGTCTTCTGGGAGACGAGAGCTCCGATGACGCCGGACCGATCGTCGTGGGCACCACCAGCGCTCCCAGCACGCTGGACCCCGCGGCCTCCTGGGACAGCTCCTGGGAGCTGTTCCGCAACGTCTACCAGACGCTGCTGAACTACAACCCCGGTGGAACCACCCCCGAACCCGACGCCGCCGAGAACTGCGAGTTCACGGACAGCAAGAGCACCGTGTACAGCTGCACGCTGCGCGAGGGCCTGAAGTTCTCCAACGGGCACACGCTGGACGCCGAGGCCGTCAAGTACTCGTTCGACCGGATCAAGAAGATCAACGTCAACGGCGGACCCGCGGGCCTGCTGGGAACGCTCTCCCAGGTGCAGACGAAGGGCGACCGCGAGGTCGTCTTCCGGCTCAGCCAGCCCGACGCCACGTTCCCCCTGGTGCTCACCACGCCCGCCATGTCGATCGTGGACCCCGAGGAGTACCCCGCGAACGCGCTCCGCAAGGACGACGGGATCGTCGGCTCCGGACCGTACCGGCTCCAGTCCTACGACGAGGGCAAGCAGGCGGAACTCGTCCGCAACGACAGCTACAAGGGCATAGCGGACCGGAAGAACGACGCCGTCACCATCCGCTACTTCCAGCAGTCGGACGAGCTGGTCAAGGCCCTGAAGAACAAGGAGATCTCGGTCGTCTACCGCGGTCTCGGCGCCTCCGACATCGTGGACATCGACACCAACCAGAACGCGGAGGGGCTCCAGCTCGTGGAGAACCCCACCACCGAGATCAGCTATCTGGTGTTCAACCCCAGCGACCCGTGGGCCGCGAAGCCCGCGGTGCGCAAGGCCATCGCCCAGATCGTCGACCGCTCGGCGCTCGTGCACAACATCTACAAGGACACCGTCGAGCCGCTGTACTCGATGGTCCCGGCCGGACTCACCGGCCACACCACGGGCTTCTTCGACGACTTCGGAAACCCCAGCGTGACCAAGGCCAAGGCGCTCCTCACGGCAGCGGGGATCACCGAGACCGTCCCGCTGACCCTCTGGTACACCACCGACCGCTACGGCTCGACGACCAAGCCCGCCTTCGAGGAGCTGAAGCGGCAGCTGGAGGCCTCCGGCCTCTTCAAGATCACCCTCAAGAGCCGCCCGTGGAAGACCTACGTCAAGGGCTACCAGGACGGCGAGTACCCGGTGTTCGGGCGTGGCTGGTTCCCCGACTTCAACGACGCCGACAACTTCATCGCGCCCTTCGTGGGCGAGCAGAACGCGCTCGGGACCCCGTACAAGGCCCCCGTGATCACCGACAAGCTGCTGCCGGAGTCGCGCGCGGAGAGCGACCGCGGGGCGGTGTCGCAGGAGATCGAGGAGGCTCAGCAGATCTTCGTGAACGACGCGCGCCTGCTGCCGTTGTGGCAGGGCAAGCAGTACGTGGCCGGGGACGAGGAGATCTCCGGCCTGGAGAAGGTCATCGACCCGGCGACCATGATGACGATGTGGGAGCTGTACCGGAAGACGAGCTGGTAGCGGGCCCGAAGCACGGTCCGTGGCCCCGTTGTCAGTGGTCGGCTGTAGGTTCTGTGGTGAGTAAGTGACCGCACAACGGAGGACGTTGACGTGACCGACATCGCCATGCTGCCCGAGTCCTGGCGCGGGGTCCTGGGCGACGAGCTGCAGCAGCCCTGGTTCAAGGAGCTGACCGAGTTCGTCGAGGAGGAGCGAGCGAAGGGTCCCGTCTACCCTCCGCGCGAGGAGGTCTTCGCCGCGCTCGACGCGACGCCGTACGAGCAGGTGAAGGTCCTCGTCCTCGGCCAGGACCCGTACCACGGCGAGGGCCAGGGCCACGGCCTGTGCTTCTCCGTGCGGCCGGGCGTGAAGATCCCGCCCTCCCTGCGCAACATCTACAAGGAGATGCACGAGGAGCTGGGCACGCCCGTCCCGGACAACGGCTATCTGATGCCGTGGGCCCAGCAGGGCGTCCTGCTGCTCAACGCGGTCCTCACGGTCCGCTCCGGCGAGGCGAACTCGCACAAGGGCAAGGGCTGGGAGAAGTTCACGGACGCGGTGATCCGCGCCGTGGCCGACCGGCCCGACCCGGCGGTGTTCGTCCTGTGGGGCAACTACGCGCAGAAGAAGCTCCCGCTGATCGACGAGTCCCGGCACATCGTGGTCAAGGGCGCGCACCCCTCCCCGCTGTCGGCGAAGAAGTTCTTCGGCTCCCGCCCGTTCACGCAGATCAACGAGGCGATCGCGCAGCAGGGCCACACCCCGGTCGACTGGACGATCCCGAACCTGGCCGACTGAGCCCGTGCCGCCGGGCCGGTTCCTCCGGGGGCCGGCCCGGTGCCGCCTGACCGGGATCACCGCCCGCTGCCGTTAGCGTCGTGCCATGGGCGCGGTGCCGTCCCGGGGATGCGGTGTCGTCGCGGGACGCGAAGGAGGACGCGGTGGCGGAGCGACAGGAACAGGCGGCGCCCGACGCCGTGCTGACGCGGATCGGGCAGGTCGTGATGCTGCATCACGGGGGAGACCGCGAGGAGGCCCGCCGCAGACTCCTCGACCTGTGGACCGAGCTCGGCGAGGACGGCGATCCGCTGCACCGCTGCACCCTCGCGCACTACCTGGCCGACACCCAGGACGACCCGTTCGACGAACTCGCCTGGGACCTGCGGGCCCTGACCGCCGCCGAGGAGCACGACGAATCGCCCGCAGTACGGGCCCTGTACCCCTCGCTCCATCTGAACCTGGCGGCGGACTACGTCCGACTCGGCCGCGCCGGCGCCGCCCGCACCCATCTGCGCAGGGCACGCGGGGCGGCCGGTGTCCTGGGGGACGACAGCTACGGCGACGGCGTGCGGGCGGCGATCAGCAGGATGGAACTACGCCTGGGCGAGGGCGGCGTGGAGAGCTAGGTCGTGTCCGCAAAGTCCCGTCGTCCGCCCGAAGGGCGGGCCCCGCGGCGTCGTGGGGGCCCCTCCCGCGCGAGCGAAGCCGAGCGTGGGGGAGCGTGCTCTCGGCGTGCCGGGCGGAGACCCTCGTACTGGATGTACTTGGGGCTTCGCCCGGGGCGGCGAGTGGGGGTGCTCCCTCTGGGGGAGCGTGCCGGGCGTCGCGGGGCTGGGGGTACCCCCTCTGGGGGAGGGACTTTGCGGACACGGCCTAGGGCCTCGGGGCGCTAGCGGTGCCCGTACACCTGTCGGCAGGCCACCGCCTCCGGGCTGTCGCTGCGCCAGCCGCCGTACTTTCTGCCCAGGGCGCACACATCGGTGACGTCCGGGACGTCGACGTGCGGCTGGGTGCGCCGACGCGGGTCCGGATGCGCCGGCCGGGGATGCGGGCGCGGATGCTGCGGATGGGAGCGGTACGCCGGCGGGTGTCCGTCCGGGACGGTCGACGGGGCCGGCCCCTGCCGTTGCCGGAGCGTCGTGGCCGCGCGGTCCCGGGCCGGTCCGACCATCTCCAGTGCCTCGCGGGCCGGCGCCTGGACGACCTGGGGCTCGGCATCCCCCTTCGGGCGGGGCGCCGGCGGCGGGGACGGCACGGCGGCGGGCGGGCCGGAGACGGGCGGGCGCTGGACGGTGACGCAGCCGGAGAGGGCCGAGAAGGCCATCACCAGCAGCGCCGCGGTTGTCGTCGTCGTTCGATGCACCCGCGCAACTCTGCTGGTTCCGGCCGGGCGCGCGACATCGGACGAGCGCAGGTTGCCCCGCACGGGTGAACGCGTCCCCCTCAGGGAGGGCGCGGACCCGCCGACGCTGACGTCACTCGCCGGTCGCGCCGTCGATGCGCTCGCGCAGCAGGTCGGCGTGGCCGTTGTGCCGGGCGTACTCCTCGATCATGTGGGTGTAGATCCAGCGCAGGTTGAACGGCTCCTTCGTGTGCCTGCTGGTGCCGCGCGAGAGGTCGTCCAGCGCGAAGCCGGCCGCACACCGCCGGGCCTCCGCGATCTCGGCCTGCCAGGTGGCGTACGCGGCCTGCCAGGTGTCGTCCTCGGTGAGGTGGAACTCGCCGTCGGGATCGGCCTCGCTGTAGTGGATCGGGTCGACGTCCTCGCCCACGAGGACCTTGCGGAACCAGCCGCGCTCCACGTCCGCCATGTGCCGGACCAGCCCCAGCAGCGAGAGCTCGGAGGGCGGCACGGCGGCCGTGCGCAGCTGGGCGTCGGTGAGCCCCTCGCACTTCCACTCGAGCGTCTGGCGGTGGTAGTCCAGCCAGCCTTCCAGCATGGCGCGTTCGTCGGCGTTCTGGGCGGGCTCGGTGCGCTGATTCGTCATCCCCGCATGATCGCTCACCACATCGACCCGGGACCACGGGATTTTCGACGCCGGCTTGTCAGCCGCCCAGCATCCCGCCGAGCAGCTCCCGCAGTCCCGTGCGCACCTCGTCCAGGTCCGGGGGCCGGGTGCTGTGGGACCCGGCGACGCAGGAGAACATCAGGCCGTCCGCCCAGGCCGTCAGCGACCGCGCGTGCCGGGCCGGCTCGGGTGAGCCGAACGCCGCCGCCAGCGCCGTGAGCCGGTCGCGGAAGACGGCGCCGGTCGTGTCGTAGAACGCGCGCAGATCGGGGCGCCGGGTCGCCTCCAGGGCGAGTTCGTAGCGGGCGACGAGCAGTTCGCGGTGGCCCGTCAGCGAGCGGTGCACCGCCAGGGCCAGCGCGGCGGCCAGTCCGTCGAGGCCATGGGCCGGATCCGGCATCTCGTCCAGCCCCAGCACCCGTGCCTCCCGCTCGGCGAGCCGGCGGACGGCGAGGCCGAGCAGGGCCTCGCGGGTGCGGGCCAGATTGGAGGTCGAGCCCTGGGGCAGCCCCGCGGCCTCGTCGACCGCCCGGTGCGTCAGCCCGCGCATCCCCCGCTCGGCGAGGAGCGCGAGGGCGGTGTCGGCGACCAGCTCGGCACGGGAGGGCCCGGGAGCGGCGGGCGCGGTGGTGCGTACGGACATGAGCACAACCTACCGCCCTCACTACAGCCGTAGTCTCCGCCTGCCGCTCCACCTACCGCTCTCACTACAGCCGTAGTATCGTCGACCCCGTCCGGATTACTACAGCTGTAGTGAGGGGTGCGTCATGGCGGAGTCACGCACGGCGGTCGTGGTGGGCGGCGGGATCGGCGGGCTCACCGCCGCCGTGGCCCTGCACCGGTGCGGCTGGCAGGTCACGGTCCTGGAGCGGGCCGCCACGCTCGCCCCCGTCGGCGCGGCCATCTCCCTGGCCCCCAACTCCCTGCGCGCCCTGGACGTCATCGGCGTCGGCGACGAGATCCGCGACCTCGCCGCCTGGCAGGGCGACGGAGGGGTGCGCACCCCGCGCGGCCGCTGGCTCTCCCGCACCGACGCGGACGCGGTCGCCGCCCGCTTCGGCGGTCCGCTGGTCCTGCTCCACCGCGCGACCCTCGTCGCCACCCTGACCGCACGGCTCCCGCGCGACGCCGTCCGCACCGGCACGCCCGCGACCCTCGCCGACCCGGGCGACGCCCGCCGCCCCGCCCGGGTCAGCGTCCCCGGCGGCGCACTGGAGGCCGACCTCGTGGTCGCCGCCGACGGCATCCACTCCGCCGTACGCCGCACCCTCTTCCCCGACCATCCCGGGCCCGTGTACTCCGGCTTCACCACCTGGCGGGTCGTGATCCCGCTGCCCGGCGTGGCGTTCGCCTCGCACGAGACCTGGGGGAGGGGCCGTATCTGGGGCACGCACCCGCTCAAGGACGGCCGGGTCTACGCGTACGCCGCCGCCCTCGCCCCCGCCGGGGAACGCGCCCCCGACGAACGCGCCGAACTCCAGCGCCGCTACGGCGACTGGCACCGCCCGGTCCCCGAGATCCTCGACGCGATCCGCCCCGACGACGTCCTGCGGCACGACGTGCACCACCTCGCCCGCCCGCTGCCCGCCCTCCACCGCGGCCGGGTCGCCCTCCTCGGCGACGCCGCGCACGCCATGCCCCCGACCCTCGGGCAGGGCGGCAACCAGGCCGTCGAGGACGCCATCGTGCTCGCCCACCACCGCACCGACCTCCCCGCCTACACGGCGGCCCGGCTGCCCCGGACGACCGCGGTCGCCCGCAAGGCGGTGCGCACCGCGAGGCTGGTCCTGGCGGCGAACCCGGCCGCCGTCGCCGTACGCGACGCTCTGATCGCCACGCTGTCGGCTGCGGGACCCGCGCTGTTCCTGCGCAGCTTCGACGGGATCGCCGACTGGCGGCCGCCGCAGCCCCCGTATGCTGCGGTGGAGGCACGCGGTTCGAGGTGAGGGAGCGCCCGTGAAGGTCGGCTGCATCGGACTCGGTGACATCGCGCAGAAGGCGTATCTGCCCGTCCTCGGCGCGCTGCCCGGCATCGAACTGCACCTGCAGACCCGTACGCCGGCCACGCTCGACCGGGTCGCCGACGCCTTCCGGCTGCCCGCCGACCGGCGCCACCGCGACCTCGACGCACTGCTCGCCGCAGGCCTCGACGCGGCCTTCGTGCACGCGCCCACCGGTGCCCACCCGGAGATCGTCACCCGGCTGCTGGAGGCGGGCGTCCCGACGTACGTCGACAAGCCGCTCGCGTACCGGCTCGCCGACTCCGAGCGGCTGGTACGACTCGCCGAGGCCGAGGGCGTGTCGCTGGCCGTCGGCTTCAACCGCCGCTTCGCGCCCGGGTACGTGCAGTGCGCCGACCATCCGCGCGACCTGATCCTCCTGCAGAAGAACCGGATCGGGCTGCCCGAGGAACCCCGCACGATGATCCTCGACGACTTCATCCACGTCGTCGACACCCTGCGCTTCCTGGCCCCGGCCCCGGTCGACGACGTCACCGTGCGCGCCCGGGTCGAGGGCGGGCTGCTGCACCACGTCGTCCTGCAGCTCTCCGGGTACGGCTTCACCGCGCTCGGGGTGATGAACCGGCTCAGCGGCTCCAACGAGGAGATCCTCGAGGTCTCCGGGCAGGACACCAAGCGTCAGGTCGTCAACCTCGCCGAGGTGATCGACCACAAGGGCCAGCCGACCGTGCGACGGCGCGGCGACTGGGTGCCGGTGGCCCGGCAGCGCGGGATGGAGCAGGCCGTGCTGGCCTTCCTGGACGCGGTCCGGGCCGGCAAGGTGCTCAGCGCCCGGGACGCGCTGGCGACCCATGAACTGTGCGAGCGGGTGGTCGAAGCGGTCCGGGAACGCCCCGCCGCGGCCTGATCGCCCGCGCCCCCTCCGTCAGCCCCAGCGCCACCAGCACCAGCAGGGCGCCGTGCACCGGCCAGTCGCCGTAGCGGACGTACGGGGTGACGCCGTCGGCGAGCGGGACGTCGTACACGGCCGCGGTGGACGCCTCCGTGCCCAGCCGGGGTCCCAGGCGCCGCCCGCTCGCGTCGTACACCGCGGACTCTCCGGTCAGCGTGGCGTGCACGAACGTCCGACCCGTCTCGGCGGCGCGCAGTGCGCCCAGGGAGGCGTGCTGCGCGGGCGCCCAGCTGTGCTGGAAGGTCGAGGTCGAGGACTGTGCGACGAGGAGATCCGCGCCGTCGTCCGCGAGATGGCGGCTCATGTCGGGGAACGCGGTCTCGAAGCAGATCATCGGCCCGATCCGCAGCCCCGGCCCGATGTGCATCACCACCTGCTCGGTGCCGCGCCGCCGGTCCTCACCGGCCGCCTTGCCGACCGAGGTCGCCCAGCCGAGCAGCGAACGCGCCGGTATGTACTCCCCGAAGGGCACCAGCCGCATCTTGTCGTACCGGTCGCCGGTCGGGCCGTCCGGACCGACGAGGATCGAACTCTTGTAGATACCGGGCCGGTCCGAGCGGCGCGCGTCGACGTCGACGAGGATGTCGGCGCCCGTGGCCCGCGACAGCTCCGCTATCCGCGCGGCCAGCTCGGAATGCTCCCCGAGGTCGTACCCGACACTGCTCTCCCCCCAGACGATCAGATCGACGTCCTGCCCGATCAGCCGCCGGGTGAGCCGCTCCTCGACATCGAACCGGCGCTCCGGCCCCTCCACCACCCCCGGCTGTACGACGGCGATGCGCGCCCTTCCCTCGACCTCGGGGCGCGGCGCCCACGCCCAGGCCGCCGAGGCGGTGGCCGCGGTCGCGACGAGCCCGGCGAGGGCGGGCGTCCGCGAGCCCGGCACGGAGACGATCACGGCGACGGCCGCATTCACCGCCACCACCAGGAAGCTCAGCAGCCACACCCCGCCCACCGAGGCCAGCCGCAACGCGGGCTCCACCTGCCACTGGCTGGAGCCGAGCATGCCCCAGGGCCCGCCCAACCCCTGCCAGGAACGCACCAGTTCGACGGCCAGCCAGGCGGAGGGCAGGACGAGGAGGGCGCAGACGATCCGCCCCCGGGTCGGCGTCCCGGACCCGTCCGGGGCCAGGAAACGCCGCACCAGCCAGCCCCAGGGCGCCCACAGGGCGCCGAGCAGCGCGGCGACGACGAGGGTGAACACATGCAGGCTCGGCAGCAGCCAGTGATGCATCGCCAGCATGAAGCCGAACCCCCCGCACCAGCCGTCCAGGGCCGCGCGCCGCCCGGTCGGCGCGGAACGGGCGAGCAGCATCCAGGGGACGAGGGCGACGTACGCCCACCACCACAGGGCGGGCGCCGGGAAGGCGAGCACGGGCAGCGAGCCCGCACCCGCCGCGACGACCGAGCGCCGCTTCGGGGAGGCGAGCCAGCGGGCGGCGGCCGGGTGGGAGGTGAGCGACGAGAAGGCGGCCGGACGGGAGGCGAGCGGGCGGCCGGACGCGTTCATGAGGCACCTCCTTGGTGCCTCCAGTGTGCGCCCCGACGGACGATCTCCGACAGGGCACTTTCGGGCGCGCCCGCCGTCACGCGGTCGGCAGGCGCCGCCACTTCTCCTCGACGACCACCTCGCGCAGTCGCCATCCGTCGTCCGTGCGCAGCAGCCCGAAGGAGTAGCGGCCCCCGCAGACGAAGTCGGGTGCGCCGCCGTCCCCGTCGCCGGCCAGCCGCATCGGGTTGACGTAGTCGGCACCGACCCGGGCGGTGTCCCCCGTGTCCTGCTCCAGCACCCCGAACCGCACGCGCCGGTTGACGATGAGATGCTGCCGCATCGAGAACAGGCGCAGATTCTCCGCGAGCCACGCCGCGACGCTGCCGACGTCCCCCTCGATCCCGCCCGCCGAGCGGTAGTCCGCCCGGCCGTCCGCGGTGAACAGTTGCCGGTACGCCGCCCAGTCGCCGTCGTCCACGGCCACCGCGTAGTCGGTGACCAGGCCGTCGACGGCCAGCCGGTCCATCACTGTGGCGAGCTCCACACGCTGCGTCATGGGCCGAGTGTTGGGCATGCGCGCCCCGGAGCCAAGGGGGCGTGCGAGGACCCGGGGCTGTTCGGTTCAGAGCTTGACGGCCGCGGAGCAGTTCCCGATTCCCGTCCGGCAGATACGGACGGACCACAACGAGCGGGCTCCCGTCACGTACTGATCGGCGTAGGTGCAGACCATGTCGCCGTACCACCGCCAACTGGTGTCGTCCGTGTCCTTCACCTGGAAGCGGGCGCAGTGGCCGTCGGTGAGAGGGTCATGGGCGTGCAGCGACCAGTCGCCGTTCCCGACATAGGTGACGGTGCCCGCGGCGCCCGTCGTACTCAGGCTGTAGGTCAACGCCTGGGCAGGAGCGGCCGAGAATCCGATGAGCGCGGCGGCGGCCGACACGGCGACCACGGCCAGCCTCTTCGGCACCGAAACCGGCGTTCTGAATTTCACGATGCGTCCCCCTTCACTGGGTACTTCTTCATCTCTTCGTCGGTGCATGACCTTGTGTGGATCAGCTGGATCCGGACGGCGGTCACCGTGACGGGCTTGGCCGCGGACGGGGCACTCGCCTTTGGACGCCGGCCGGGTGCGCTCACGGCGGTCAGGGGCAGGACGCGGTTCCCTGGTCCAGGACATGTGCGTCCGCGTTGTCCCCGACCTTCACCCAGAGCGCTGTGGTGCCCCGCCGGTCGTAGGTGCGGGTGAACTGGGGCTGCCCGGTGCGGATGAACTTCACCTTGTAGCACCAGCCGGCGTCCACGCGGAAGGCGTCCCAGTCCTGGCTGTACGGCGTGTGGCCGCCTCGCGCCGTGAGGTTCTGGGTCTTCTGCTTCACCCCGTCGGACGCGCACTTCGGCTCGGTGGCCGTCGAGTCGCCCGTGCTGTCGCCGCCCCGGCACCAGTTGAAGAAGGCCGTGACCCCGTACGCGCTGTCGTTCACCGTCGTCGAGCACAGGGTGAGCGTGCAGCCCGGGCCCGCTTGCGCGGTCGGCGCCGTGCCCAGTACGGCGGCGAAGCCCAGGGCCGCGACGACGGCGGCCGACCGGGCCCGTCCGGTGCCGAACCGCTGGGAGACCATCTCGTTGAGGTGCATGTTCACGCCTTCCCTGACCGGCGGCGACCACTCGGGACGCGACCGTCCGTGCTTGATGACGCCCACGCTGACCCACGAACCTTGCGAAAACCTTGCCCAAGACGCCAGGTCCTCCCAAGCCTCCCCGGAGATGCGAAAGACGCTCCTCGCAGCCCCCGTCGTACCGGCGCCCGAGCCCTGGCAGCGCGTAGGACAGCACTCCTGACGCCGTCGCCGATCTCTCGTGTCCCGGGCCCTCTGCGGGGGCGGACTGCACACCACGACCGGGGACGGCTGGATCCTGGAGGTCGTCGTCTCCGCCTGGCCCCACGAGCGGGTCCTGCTCTCCCGCGACGGTGGACTGCCGCACCGTGGCCCGTACGGAGAGCGATGGTGGCACATCTTCCACTCCGACCACTCCGATGGGGTTTCCCTTTGGACACGCGAGAATGAGCCGGGTCCGCTGTCGTAGAGAAGGCATGGAGATGGACGAGGACGAGAGTCTGCACCGCTACGGCCTACGCCCCGTGGGCCCGAGCCTCGAAGAAGTCCGAGGCGTGCTCACCACCCACATCCGGTGGGAACGGGAAGCCCAGGGGAACGGTGACACGGAGCTGATGAAACTGTGCTGCGTGCAGTTGTTCAACGCCGGCTCCCTCGACGACGTACTGCTCATCTGGCAGGCCAAGTCCGCCAGCATGGACGCAAACTGCTCGATCGACGTTCAGTTGCTGTGCGGCAGCGGACTGGACAGGACGAAGGCGTACCTGTCCCGCCAGGGCCGGCCTGAGGCGGACGCGGCACTGCAACGACTGATCCGGTGCGAAGCCGCCGGCGACTTCGAGGACTTCACCCCCGAAACGCAGTCCGCGCAATACGCCGCCTACTACGCGCCGTGACGCTGGCCCTGTGCGGCTGCTCCGGGCCGGGTTCCCCGCAGGACCGTGCCGACTGGGGCAGAAGAGACGCAGGAGCGCACGTCCTGCGTAGCCGAGTCGGCTGGCCGCAGTGAACTGTTCGGGGGCCGGCAGACTGATCGCGTGAGCCGCGACGACCTGGAATCCGTATGCCGCTGCGCGAACGCGATTTCCCCTTCGATCGATGCTTCCGTCCTGACCCGGTTCGCGAGGCGCTCGATCTCCGGGAGGTAGTCCGGACTGCTGAGCCCGGGTGAAGTCATGGCTCGAAGTGTCACACCGGGTTCTCAACGGTCCGTTGCCCGGGGCGGGTTTCTGCGGGGGTCACTCGGGCGAGTACCTGGTCGGCCGGCTCGCGTGGGGTCAGTTCGCCGTTCAGGAACACGGTGTCGCCGGGCAGGGTGTCGGCCGCGGCCATGCATGGCTCGATCCGGTCCTTGACCCAGCTCCGGAGCCGGTCTTCCCGTTCGGGATCGTCGGGGAAGAAGACCCGGCCTTCGATGCGCTTCTCCAGCTCCTCCCGGGGACCTCGAGGAAGAAGTGGTGCAGCTCGACACCGGCGTCCTTCAACACGTCGAAGATCTCACCGACATAGCCGGGGTCGACCAAGGTCATGGGGACCAGGACCGGGCGGCGGTACTCCTCGACGAGTCCCACCGCCAGGTCGGCGACCTGGCGCCGCCACAGCCGAAGGTCCTGGAAGTCGCCGGTCGGCACCTCCACGATCTTCCGCAGTACGAAGCCGACCATCTCCGGGTCATGGACCAGTGCCTCGGGCCAGCGTCGGCGCAACGCGTCCACCAGCGTGGTCTTCCCGCTGCCGAACGCACCGTTCACCCAGACGATCAACGCGATCCCCCCGCTCCGTCGCCCCGCCCGCGCATCGGGCCCGGGGGCAGTGGCTGCACTACATCACGTTGCCGCGATCCCAGTAATCGGCCTGGAGGACAGGGGAGTTGCGGTAACGCTGTACCAGCCGCTCGAAATGCACTCCTTCGAGAGGGGAGGCCTGGGCTCGTCGATTCAGTATGTAGGGTCCGACGGCGTTCCAGACGCGCGGCGGAGAGCGATGGAAGCAGGCCAGTACCAGATCGAAGGCCAGCAGTTTCTGCTCGACCAGAACACCCAGCATCTCCAGCTGATCGTGGAGCTGCCAGAAGGAGTGGAAGTCGTCGTCGGACATATGGGCCGGATCGAAATGCTCGGGTGACCCGAACTCGCCGCTCAGCAGACGGTGTCGGAAAGTCCGTGCCGCCGGGGAGTGGTATTTCTCCTGGAAGGAGAGGAGGAGTTGTACGTGCCTGGCGAGACGGGCCTCCTTGATCTGTGAGTGAGCGAAGAACGACGCCGCGATCACGACGACGGTTCCGATCGCCGTACTCACCGCGCCGACGGCTGTCCAGACATCCCCCATCCGTTCAGTACAGCACCGAGTCGGGCCCGTTGGACAGGTGGCCCTTCGGGACCTGCGCACAGGGGTTTGGAGCTGCCGCCGCTGGAGTGCGTTCAAGAGCGTTCGGGTGAGTGGGAGTGAGTGTGTGGGGGCGGTGTCGTGTCGCGCACCTTGTCCGTGGGGTTGGTTCAAGTGGCGAACTGAAGTTCTCGCATCGAATGCGTGGCCTTCATGGGTGGTGCTCGTTTCCCATGGCGACGGGGTGATCCTGGGGGTGCCGCTGGTGCTTCCGCTGGCGGTGCTGACCTTCGTCTCCGCGTTCGTGCCGATCGTGGGGGCCCTGTTCGCCGGTTTCGTGGCCGTGCTCATCGCGCTGGTGTCGAACGGTCCGACGGACGCCCTCGTCGTGCTGGCGATCATCGTCGTGGTGCAGCAGCTGGAGGGCAATGTGTTCCAGCCGATGATCCAGAGCCGGGGGCTCGGTCTGCACGCGGCGGTCATCCTGCTCGCGGTGACGCTGGGCGGCAGTCTGGCCGGGATCGTGGGCAGTCTGCTGGCCGTTCCGCTCGCCGCGCTGATCGGGGTGGTCTGGAACTACGTACGGGAGCAGCTCGGGGAGCCGCTTCCGGCCGGGGCGGACGGGTGCGACGGGGGAGGCGGAGAGCCGGGAGAGGGCGGGGAGCCCGGTGCGGCGCCGGTTCCGGTGGTCGCGGGGTGAGGCCGGGCGGGCTCGCCCGCGATGCTCAGGCCGCCGTGACCACCTCGCCGCGGATCGCCGCGGCCCACTCCACCACCAGCAGCTCGTACTCCGCCCGCTCCTGGGCGGACAGCGAGCCGCCCGCGCGCAGCCACAAGGACCGGATCCGCTCGTTCACCTCGGAAGCGGACCGCACGGAACCAGGGGCATCAGAATTGGGGGACATGGCTGTCAGCGTAGGGGCAGCAACTGACAGCGCGCCATGCCTCGGCTGCGTGAACCGTTATGGGCTTGGTCACGGTTGATCGATCAACCGGAGGGCTCCGCAGGGGAGTTCGCGATCTTCGCGGGAGTGGTGTGGTGGTGCCGGGCTCAGCCCGCCGACTCCGCCGCGTGGGGGCTCAGCGAGCCCGTCGCGACGAGGGCGATGATCACGACACCGAGGGCGACCCGGTAGTAGACGAACGGCATGAAGGACTTGGTCGAGATGAACTTCATGAACCAGGCGATCACGGCGTAGCCGGACGCGAACGCGATGACCGTCGCGAAGAGGGTCGGGGGCCAGTCCACATGGCCGGTCTCCAGCGCGTCCTTCGTCTCGAAGAGGCCGGAGGCGAGGACGGCCGGGATGGCGAGCAGGAACGAGTAACGGGCCGCCGCCTCCCGCTTGTAGCCCATGAACAGGCCGCCGCTGATGGTGGCGCCGGAGCGGGAGACGCCCGGGATCAGCGCGCAGGCCTGGCAGAGGCCGAAGATCAGACCGTCCCTGACGCCCAGGTTCTCCAGCGTCTTGCGCTGCTTGGGCGCGCGGTGCTTTCCGCCCGACTCGTCGCGTGCGGCCAGTCGGTCGGCGACGCCGATGACGATGCCGATCACCACGAGCATGGTCGCGGTGATCCGCAGGTCGCGGAAGGGGCCCTCGATCTGGTCCTTGAGCGTGAGGCCCAGCACACCGATCGGGATCGAGCCGACGATCACCAGCCAGCCCATCTGGGCGTCGTGGTCCTTGCGCATCGTCTTGTCGAACAGCGACTTCGACCATGCGGCGATGATCCGCCCGATGTCCTTGCGGAAGTAGATCAGCACCGCTGCCTCCGTGCCGATCTGGGTGATCGCCGTGAAGGCGGCGCCGGGGTCCTTCCAGCCGGAGAAGGCTGCGGTCAGCCGCAGATGCGCGCTGGAGGAGACGGGGAGGAACTCGGTCAGCCCCTGGACGAGTCCGAGGATGAGCGATTCAAACCAAGACATGAGGTTAAGGAGTCCAAGCGCCGATCGGAGCGGGGCGACGGGGCGACGGCCGCCCGCGCGCGGTGATCAAGGGTGTGCGAAGGAAGCGTAGCGGTCCCGGAGGACAGCCCCGCCACAGGGGTTTCGTAGCCGCCCGGGAAGCCCCCGGCGCCCACCCCGTCCCCCCCGACCGGCCCATTGACTCCCACGTCGGCGCACGCTCAGAGGTGCGGATGGTTGACCGCCCCCAGGGCCGCCGCATAACTTGCTGCCGAGCGGAAAGCGCTTGCTGAGCGTGCTTGCTGCTCCGTTTGCCGCTCACCGGTCCTTCGGGCCGTACCTCGGAGGAGTGCTGATCACGCCCATGTCCCCAACCACTCCGCTCCCCGGCCGCCCGGTCCGGGCCGCCGTCGTCGGGACCGGTGCCATCGGGCGCGGCTCCCATCTCTCGGCCCTCAAGCAGCTCGCCGCCGAGGGCGAGACCGAGGTGGTCGCGGCCGTTGACATCGATGCCGCGGCGGTCGAGGCGTTCTGCGCGGAGGGCGGGGTTCCGCACGCCTACACCGATCTGGAGCGGATGCTCGCCGAGCAGCGCCCCGACCTGGTGACCATCTGCACCCCGCCGACCCTGCACCGCGAGCAGAGCGTGGCCGCGCTGCGGGCGGGCGCCTGGGTGTGGTGCGAGAAGCCGCCGGTGCCGACCCTCGCCGACTACGACGCCGTACAGGCCGAGGAGGGCGCGGAGCACGGGCCGTACTCCTCGATCGTGTTCCAGCACCGGTTCGGCTCCGGCACCCGGCATGTGAAGCGGCTGCTCGCCGAGGGCGCCCTCGGGCGGCCGCTCGTCGCGCACTGCCAGACCACCTGGTACCGCGACACCGCCTACTACGCCGTGCCGTGGCGGGGCCGCTGGCAGACCGAGGGCGGTGGTCCCGCGATGGGCCACGGCATCCACCAGATGGATCTGCTGCTCGACATCCTCGGGCCGTGGAGCGAGGTGCGCGCCATGGCCGGACGGCTCGTCCACGACGTCGAGACCGAGGACGTGTCGACGGCCCTGCTCCGTTTCGAGAACGGCGCGATGGCGACGGTCGTCAACAGCGTCCTGAGCCCCGACGAAATCAGCCGCATCCGCATCGACTGCGAGCGCGCGACCGTCGAGCTCACCCACCTGTACGGCCATTCCAACGCCGACTGGCGCATCACCCCGGCCCCCGGTGTGAGCGGTGACGAGGTGGCCGCCTGGCAGGACTTCGGCACGGACGTGCCCAGCTCGCACCTGGCGCAGCTGCGGGAGCTGATCGCGAGCATGCGCGCCGGGGAGCGGCCGCGCAGCAGCGGTGCCGACGGGCGGACCAGCCTGGAGCTGATCACCTCGCTGTACAAGTCCGCCTTCACGGACACCACGGTCAGGCGCGGCGAGATCGGGCCCGGCGACCCGTACTACACGGCCCTGCACGGCGGCGCCCCGGGCTGGGCGCCCCGCACGGCCGCGGTGGACGTGGAGGTGCCCGCATGAGCGGCGCCCTGCGTCTCGTGCACGCCCACGGCGACCGGATCACGGTGACCGACCCGGCCTCCGGCGTCGAGCTGCTGGCCTACGTCTACCGGCCCGAGGCGGCCTGGGAGGCGCCGAGGCCGTATCTGCACCCGCTGCGCACCCTCGCGGGCGACGTCGTCACCGACTACCGGCCCAACGACCACCGCTGGCACAAGGGGCTGTCGCTGACCGCCTCCCACCTCTCGGGCGCGAATCTGTGGGGCGGCAATTCCTACGTCCACGGCGAGGGGTACGTCGCCCTCCCCGAGCGCGTCGGCTCGATGGCCCATGTCGGGTTCGACGAGGTCTCCGCCGGTGAGGGGCGCGCCGTCATCGCCGAGCGGCTGACCTGGCACCCGTACAGCGGCGAGCTCTGGGCGGAGGAGACCCGTCGGATCGAGGTCCACGACGTGGACGCGGAGTCCGGATCCTGGGCGCTCACCTGGACCAGCGCGATCACCAACCGGCGGGACGAGCCGCTGCGCTTCGGCAGCCCGACCACCGCCGGACGCGAGCTGGCCGGCTACACCGGACTGTTCTGGCGCGGTCCGCGCGCCTTCCGCGACGGCCGGATCATCGGCCCCGAGGGCGAGGGCCCGGGTCTGATGGCCTCGCAGAGTCCGTGGCTCGCCCTCTCCGGCGAGCACGACGGCACCGACGGCCACGCCACCGTCGTCCTCGCGCACGCCCCGGAGAACGACCACTCCGGCGCGCACGGCGCGCACCCCGCGCACTGGTTCGTCCGCAACGAGCCCTTCGCGGGCATCGCCCCGTCCTGGGCCTTCTTCGACGAGCTGGAGCTCGCCCCGGGCGACACCCTCACCCGCCGCTACCGTGTGGTCGTGGCCGCCGGCGCCTGGGAGCGGGAGGAGATCGCCAAGTACCTGGACACCCACCCGTGGTGACCGCGTACGGCGGACTGCCCGGCGGGGTCGGGCTCTCGCACCTGTGCGTGTACGACTGGCCCGCCGCCGACGGTCTGCACGGCGGAACCCCCCATCTGCATCTGGTCTGTTCGGAGGGGTACGTCGTCACAGGCGGCCGGGGCGCGGTCCAGACGCTGACCACGTCCGGGTACGAGGTCACGCCCCTCGCGCCCGGCACCGTCGCCTGGTTCACACCGGGGACGATCCACCGGCTGGTCAACGAGGGCGATCTGCGCATCACCGTGCTGATGCAGAACAGCGGCCTCCCGGAGGCCGGCGACGCGGTCCTCACCCTGCCCCCCGACCACCTGGCAGACCCGCAGACGTACGCCGCCGCGACCACGATCCCGGCCGACGCCCCCGAGGAGGAGCAGGCCCGGATCGCCCGCGCCCGGCGCGACCTCGCCCTGGAGGGGTACCGCGCGCTGCGGGAGGCCCCCGAGGGGCTGGCCGCCTTCCACCGGGCCGCCGCCGCGCTCGTACGGCCCCGGATCGACGAGTGGCGGGAACGCTGGCGGCGTGGCGCGCGGGCGGCTGCCGAGGCCACGGGGGAGCAGCTCGACCGGCTGGCGCGGGGCGACGCCTCCCACCTCGCCGACGCCGTCGTACGGGCCGAACAACCCTCCCGGCACGGGAAGTTCGGTATGTGCGGACGGCTGGACGTGTATCCGCAGGGCTGACGTCATCTCGTCCGTGCACAATGCCGGCCATGACGCACGCCACGACCGACTGGTCGAAGCTCAGCCACGCCTCCGGGCCCGCGGACGACATACCGGCGCTGTTCGCCCGGCTCGACGGCGGGCCGGGCGACAAGGAGATCTGGGACGACATCTGGTCGGACCTCTACCACCAGGGGAGCGTGTACGGGGCGAGCTTCGCCGCGCTGCCGCTGCTCACGGACGTGGCCACGGGGCGGTCGGCCGGCGACCGGGTCGACGCGGTCTCGCTGGCCGGGTTCATCGTCGGCGAGGCCGATCCGGAGGACCGGTACCGGTACGAGACGGAGATCGCCGAGCTGCTCGCGGTGTGCCGGGAGTGCATGGGCCGGGTTCCGGCCGACGACCCGAGGGAGTTCGTCTACTTCGTGCAGTTCCTGCTCGCCTTCGAGGGGGTGCCGTTCTGGGGAGCGGAACTGGAGCGGCTGCTGGAGGAGTTCGAGGCCGAGTGCCCGGAGTGCGAGGCGTACACCGAGGTCATGGTGGGGGAGTACCTGGACGACTGCGCGGCCGTGTTCCATCCGGCCGACCCCGCCGCGCTGACCGGCATCGGCGCCCGGCTGCACGCGATGGCCCTGCGGGCCGGACAGGACGCCGTGGCCGAGTGGGTGGCCCGTCTGTTCGGCCGGGTGACGTGCTCCGCGTGCGAGACGGTCTTCGATCTCGCGGAGAGCGCGGCGCGGTCCTGAGACCTGGCCCGGAGAGCGCCGGGCCGGTGAACCCGCCCTGGTGGGTCCGAGGCCTCGGCCGGGAAGCGCGGCCGGCGCCCGACGCCTAGCCTGAAGGCATGGCGACGGTGCTGGTCTGCGGCGTCGAGGTGGCCTATGCGCGGCAGGGGCACGGGCCGCCGCTCGTGCTCGTGCACGGGGCGGGGCTCGACGGCCGGCTGTGGCAGCCGCAACTCGACGCCCTCGCCGACGAGTTCACGGTCGTCGCCTGGGACGAACCGGGAGCGGGGCGGTCCTCGGACCTGCCGGCCGGCTTCGGGCTCGTGGACTTCGCGGACTGCCTCGCCGCGCTGATCGAGGAGCTGGGGCTCGGCCCGGCCCGGGTCGCGGGGCTGTCCTGGGGCGGCACGGTCGTCCTGGAGCTGTACCGGCACCACCCGGCGCTGGTCGGCGCGCTGATCCTGGCCGACACCTACGCGGGCTGGAAGGGGTCGCTGCCGCCCGAGGAGGTGGCGGCCCGTGTCGAGGGCACCCGGCGGATGCTCGCGGTGCCGCCGGAGCGGTTCGATCCGACGATGCCGGGACTGTTCGCCGGCGATCCGCCCGCCGCGTTCGTACCGCTGCTCGACGCGATGGCGCGGGACGTCCGGCCCGGGACGCTGGGGGCGCAGCTCTCCCTGATGGCCGAGGCCGACCAGCGCGACCTGCTGCCCTCGATCGGTGTGCCGGTGCTGCTCGTGTGGGGCGAACACGACGCGCGCTCACCGCTGGGCGTCGCGCGTGCCTTCCAGGAGGCCCTGCCCGACAGCGAGCTGGTGGTGCTTCCGGGCGCGGGCCACGTCAGCAATCTGGAGGCGCCGGAGCTCTTCAACCGGGCCGTGCGCGCGTTCTGCCACGCCCACGACGTGTGAACCGGCCCGTCGGCCGCCGTGCTCGCGTGACGGCTACGCCGCCGTCGGTCCCGTCACCGTCCAGCCCGGTGCCTGCGGATGCGCGGTGAGGTCCTCGTGGTGCACCACCTCGCCGCAGGCCCGGCAGGTGACGACCGGGAGCAGTTCGTGGCCGCAGACGTGCTCGACGACCATCGGCCGGTCGGTGTCCTCGCGGAGGTGGCGGTCGCCCCAGGCCATCAGGGTCATCAGGACCGGCTCCAGTTCCAGCCCCGCCTGCGTGGGCCGGTACGCGAAGCGCTGCGGGCGCTCGCTGTAGGCCTGCTTGGTGAGGATCCCGGCGTCGACGAGCCGGCGCAGCCGCGTCGCCAGGATGTCGCGCGGGGCGCCGATGTTGCGCACCAGCTGGTCGAAGCGGCCGTTGCCCAGGCACACCTCCCGCAGGACGAGCAGCGAGTACTTCTCGCCGACGAGGGCGAGGGCGTCCGCGATCGAGCAGGGGCGCGGTTCTCTGGGGCTCCGGGAGGCGGCCATGCGGATCAGTCTAGGGGAGGGTTGGAAAAGCGGACCGTAGTGAGTTGGATTTTCCAACTTACCGGGCTATGGTGGGTTCGGATTTCCTACTCACCAGTAGTCGCGGAGGCCCGCACATGCGTGACGCAGTCGTCGTCGAAGCCGTACGCACCCCGATCGGCAAGGGCAGGCCGAACGGTTCCCTCGCGCACGTCCACCCCGTCGAACTCCTCGCCCACACCCTGCGCACCCTCGTCGAGCGCTCCGGCGTCGACCCCGCGCTGATCGACGACGTCATCGGCGGCACCGTCGACCAGGTCGGCGAGCAGGCCATGAACACCACCCGCTACGCCGCCCTCTCGGCGGGCTTCCCGGAGACGGTCCCCGCGACCACCGTGGACCGCCAGTGCGGCTCCTCCCAGCAGGCCGTGCACTTCGCCGCGCAGGGGGTCATGGCCGGGGCGTACGACCTGGTCGTCGCCTGCGGGGTCGAGTCGATGAGCCGGGTGCCGATGTGGTCCAACGTGCCGCCCGGCAAGGACCCCTTCGGCCCCGGCATCGCCGAGCGGTACCCCGACGGACTCGTCCCCCAGGGCATCAGCGCCGAACTCATCGCCGCGAAGTGGTCGATCACGCGCGAGCAGCTGGACACCTTCGCCGCGTCCTCCCACCACCGGGCCGCCGACGCCTGGCAGCGGGGACTGTTCGACGCCGAGGTCGCCCCCCTCGACGGAGTCTCGCGCGACGAGAGCGTACGGCCCGCCACCACCCCCGAGATCCTCGCCGGACTCAAGCCGGCCTACCACGACCCGGAGTTCGCCGCCCGCTTCCCGCAGATCGAGTGGAACGTCACCGCGGGCAACGCCAGCCCCGTCAACGACGGCGCCTCCGCCGTCCTCATCACCTCGTCCGAGACCGCCGCCCGGCTCGGCCTGCGGCCGCTCGCCCGCCTGCACAGCTTCGCCGTCACCGGCTCCGACCCCCTGCTGATGCTCACCGGCGTGATCCCGGCGACCGACAAGGTGCTGAGCCGGGCCGGACTGCGCCTCGACGACATCGACCTCTTCGAGGTCAACGAGGCGTTCTCCAGCGTCGTCCTGGCCTGGCGTCAGGAGACCGGCGCCGACCTCGCCAAGGTCAACGTCCACGGCGGAGCCATCGCGCTCGGCCACCCCCTCGGCGCGAGCGGCACCCGCCTGACCACGACGCTCGTCCACGCCATGCGCGAACGGGGCGCCCGCTACGCCCTGCAGACGATGTGCGAGGCGGGCGGGCTGGCCAACGCGATGATCCTGGAGTCGGTGTAAGGGCTCACCGGCGACGCAGGTGGTGGCGCTTGCGCCAGGCCACCACCGCGCCCGCCACCGTCGGCAGGGCGATCGAGGCCAGCGCGATCACGAAGACCGGGGACGTCGGCGTCGAGGCCCGGGCCCCGGCGACGACGTACGCGGCCGTGTTCGGGATCGAGCCCAGCGCGGTCGCGACCAGGTACGGCGTCCAGCGCATCCGGGAGACGGCCGCGGCGTAGTTCACGCCCCAGAACGGCAGCCCGGGGAACAGCCGCGCCCCCAGCATCGACCGCATCCCGTGCCGGCTCAACTGGCCGTCCGCCGCCTTCAGCAGCCGGCCGCGCAGCAGGGGCCTCAGCGCGTCCTGACCCAGCACCCGGCCGAGGCCGAAGGCGAGCCCGGCGCCCAGCACGGTGCCCGCCAGCGCCGCGGAGAGCCCGACGGCCGAGCCGAACACCGCGCCCGCCGCCAGGTTCAGCAGCGGCCGGGGCACGAACGCGACCGTGCACAGCCCGTACGCCACCGCGAACACCACGGCGGCCGTCACCCCGCCCACCTGCGGCGGCCAGCCGTGCGCGAGGAGTCTCTGGGGTTCGAACAGCAGCACGCTCGACCCGGCCAGCGCGAGGAGGGCGACGAGCAGCGCGAACCGCGACCAGGGCGACAGCAGCACTCTGCCGAGGCGCGCCGGCGGACGGGCGGGCGCGGCGGCGGTGACGGCGGCGGTGACGAGAGGCACGGGAACGAGGAGCTCCGTGGCGGCGGCCCGGGGAGTGGCCGCGGCGGTGCCCCCAGAGCGGGTGGTGGCATCGAGCATCCCGCGACAGTAGCCGACGGACATGTGTGATCGCCGTATGGTTCGTCTCATGACCGTCACAGGCGCGGGCGCGACCGACGTACCGCACAGCGCCCTCGCCGACACCGTGCTGGAGCGGCTCACCGCCGTGTACGGGGGCGCGGCCGACGCCGAACGGGCCGCCGCCATGCGGGCGTACATGAAGGACGTGGCCCCCTTCCTGGGCCTGCCCACCCCCGAGCGCCGCGCCCTGTCCCGGACCGTCCTCGCGGGCACGCCCCGGCCCACCGAGGCCGACTGCACGGCCGTCGCCCTGCGCTGCTGGGCCCTGCCGCAGCGCGAGTACCACTACTTCGCCGTCGACTATCTGCGCCGCCACGCCGGACGCTGCTCGTCCGCGTTCCTCCCGGTCACCCACCGGCTGATCACCACGACCTCGTGGTGGGACACCGTCGACCTGCTCGCCGCGCATGTCGTCGGCGCCCTGGTCGAGGCCGACCCCCGGCTCACCGCCGCCATGGACGACTGGATCGCCGGCGACGACCTGTGGGTGGTCCGCACCGCCCTGCTCCACCAGCTCCGCTACAAGGACCGCACCGACGCCGACCGCCTCTTCGCCCACTGCCTGCGCCAGTCCGGCCACCCGGACTTCTTCATCCGCAAGGCCATCGGCTGGTGCCTGCGTGAGTACGCCAAGACCGACCCGGACGCCGTCCGCGCCTTCCTCGCCCGCGAACGGGGCCGCTTCGCCCCGCTGACGGTCCGTGAGGCGCTCAAGAACATCGGGGGCGCCGGCTAGTCCGCGTTCCGGATGGCGCGGCGACGGGTTTCCGTGAGGTGGATGTCGATGGACCGGGCGAGGACCAGCCCCTCCTTCGGGTCGTCCGCCCGGAAGGAGGGGTGGCGGAGCAGGGAGACGCCGTCGAGTGCGACGCCTTCACGGGCGAGGACGAAGACGAGGGTCAGGAAGGCGGACCGGGCGTTGCCGTTGTCGAACGGGTGGAAGAAGCAGACGTCCAGACACGCGCGGGCGGCGCGGGCGGTCAGCGGGAGCGGCCGGTCGCCTCGCGCCGGGCTCTGCGCGAGGCAGGCGTCGAGACGGGCGCGAGTGTCCGGGCCGATGCCGTAGCGTTCCCGGCCCCGCTTGGCGAAGGCGGGCAGGGCGCGGAAGCCGGGCGGCTTCGGTGTGCCCAGGACATGGCGCTGCCAGCCGCGCAGCAGCTCGAAGTCGAGCTCTGCGCCGCGTGCCGCGTCGGCCCGCACCCGCTCCAGCGCGGCGAGCAGACCCTGCGCGCGGGCGGGGTCCAGGGCGCCGTCGAAGGCCCGTACGCAGTCCGCCGCGCCGTCGGAGACCGGGGTGACCGGCCCGTCCTCGCCGCCGGCCGGCGCCTCCCGCCACGGCACGGCCTCCCGCACCGCGAGCCAGCTCTCCAGATGGTCCGGCAGCGGCGCGGGGGACCACGCCCCGTCGTCCGGCCGCAGCGACCCGGCGATCCGCTCCGCCACGTCGTCGATCAGCACCCGGTCCGGGCCGGTCCAGCTCTCGAACCG
Organism: Streptomyces sp. NPDC005820; assembly: GCF_040630255.1. Classification (NCBI taxonomy): domain Bacteria; kingdom Bacillati; phylum Actinomycetota; class Actinomycetes; order Kitasatosporales; family Streptomycetaceae; genus Streptomyces; species Streptomyces sp. NPDC005820. Next base: position 150,146 of record NZ_JBEXXE010000011.1, on the reverse strand, counting down.
CCCCCCGATCGCCTCGTCGACCAGCTCCCGCGCGTCGTCGGGTTCGAGCCCCCAGCGCGTGAGGAACCAGGTGAGCACCTGACGGCAGTGTCCGTACCAGCCGCTGCCGCAACCGGTGCGGTCGGTCACCTGGACGATCAGGTTCCGGGCGGCGCACTCCCACAGGATCCGCTGGTCGTCGACCGACGTGAGAGCCAGCGGATACGCCTCGAAGCGCCCGGCGAGGCCCTCCAGCCACCCGCGCCATTCGCACAGCGCCGAGGCCACCCGGGTGAGGGTCTCCTCCGGGGTGGTGATCGAGTGGGGCGGACAGCACCAGCTCCCGACCGGGCCGCCGTCGAAGTCCCCCTCGTCGAGCGCCCAGCGCCAGCCCGCGGCCCAGAGCCCGTAGTGCTCGACCAGGGCGTGCGACATGGCGTCGGCCCACGGCCGCGCCACGTCCCAGTCCCAGGCGTGCACGGCGGGGTCGGCCGGGGAGGCGTCCGGCCGGTGCGGCACCCTTCGGGCCGGGCCGAGCGAGCGCACCACCGCCGCCGCCGACGCACCGTCGAAGGGATGACGGGCGGGATCCACCTCGTCCCAGCTCAGAGAACCGGGAATCAGATCGACGATCACCACGCAAGCCTCCGCGCCCGACCCGCCCCCGTTCAACCGAATTAGGGCCGCCACCGGGGCGCTGTGTCGTCCGGGGTGTGCGGGCTCGCGAAGTGGAAGGGGACGCCGAGCCGGGCGGCGACGGCCCGGCCCACCGCGTCGGCCACCCCCGCGGGGCGGCGAAGAGAGCCGGGGTGGACGGGAGTCGCCTGGTACAGGGTGGCCAGCCGGTGCTCGTCCTCGGGGTCGTCCGTGAGCGCCAGCAGGTCCACGAACCAGTCGTGCACCGTGTCCCCGTCCCACACGGCCTCGATCGCCACCACCCGCCCGGGCAGCACGGCGGCCTCGGCCGCGAGCGCCTCGGGGTCGGGCGCGACGGCGGGGTCCCGGACGACCCGGTCGCCGTGGTGGACGTACCGCTCCTCGACGACGCGTTGGGCGTCGAGCAGGGGCAGCCCGCCCGGTCTGCCCGCCTCCCACACGACGCGCACCGCCTGGAACACGGCGTCCCGCAGGACCAGTTCGTCGGCCCGCGCCCGTGTCTCCTCCGGCAGCCGCTCCCACCACTCGGCCGCGCCGAACCCGCTCACCAGGAACCGCGTCCGCTCTCCCACCCGCCCGAAAACCATTCGACGCCGAACGAACCATCGGCGAGGATCGACACCATGTTCCGGTACGCCTTCGCCACCACAGCATCCGCCGTCGCGGATGCTCCGAAGGCTGCCGTCCCGCTGTACCCGGCCGTTTTCGGCGGCGCCCGAAGCTGACCCTCCCCGGATCGTCCGGCGGACCCCGCAGGGGGAGGGTCGGCCGGTTTCCCCGGGGTCCCCTCTCCCAACGGAGAACTTCCACGCAGACGCTTCGAGGTACAGCCATGTCCAAGACCGCGTACGTACGCACCAAGCCGCATCTCAACATCGGCACCATGGGCCACGTCGACCACGGCAAGACCACCCTGACCGCCGCCATCACCAAGGTCCTCGCCGACCGCGGCGCCGGCACCTTCGTGCCGTTCGACCGCATCGACCGCGCCCCCGAGGAGGCCGCCCGCGGCATCACCATCAACATCGCGCACGTCGAGTACGAGACCGACACCCGCCACTACGCGCACGTCGACATGCCGGGCCACGCCGACTACGTCAAGAACATGGTCACCGGCGCCGCGCAGCTCGACGGGGCGATTCTCGTCGTCTCCGCGCTCGACGGGATCATGCCGCAGACCGCCGAACACGTCCTGCTCGCCCGGCAGGTGGGCGTCGACCACATCGTCGTCGCGCTGACGATGGCCGACCGGGCCGACGACGAACTGGCCGAACTCGTCGAGCTGGAGGTCCGTGACCTGCTCACCGCGCACGGCTACGGCGGCGACGCCGCCCCCGTCGTACGGGTGTCGGGGCTGAAGGCACTGGAGGGCGACCCGCGCTGGACGGCGTCGATCGACGCGCTGCTCGACGCGGTGGACATCTACGTGCCGATGCCGGAGCGGTATCTGGACGCGCCGTTCCTGCTGTCCGTGGAGAACGTGCTCACCATCACCGGGCGGGGCACCGTCGTCACCGGTGCCGTCGAGCGGGGCACGGTCCGGGTGGGCGACCGGATCGACGTGCTCGGCACCGGGCTGGAGTCCGTCGTCACCGGCCTGGAGACCTTCGGCAAGCCGATGGAGGAGGCGCAGGCCGGCGACAACGTGGCGCTGCTGCTGCGGGGCGTGCCCCGGGACGCCGTACGGCGCGGGCACGTGGTGGCGGCGCCGGGGAGCGTCGTGCCGCGACGGCGGTTCTCCGCGCAGGTGTACGTGCTCTCCGCGCGCGAGGGGGGCCGTACGACGGCGATCGCCACCGGCTACCGACCGCAGTTCTACATTCGCACGGCTGACGTCGTGGGGGACGTGGACCTGGGGGACGCGGGGGTCGCGCGGCCGGGGGAGAGGGTCGTCATGACCGTCGAGCTGGGCCGGGAGGTGCCCTTGGAGCCGGGGCTGGGGTTCGCGATCCGTGAGGGCGGGCGGACCGTGGGGGCGGGCACCGTGACGGCCGTTCTGTGAAGCGCCCGCGCCCGTGAGGTCTCTGCACCCGGGCACAATGGAGAAGTGAACGACGAGCCCATACCCGTCAGCCGTGCCGTCGACCACGGCACCGCCAAGCTCATGCCCGATGTCGATCGGGAGCGGGCCTGGCTGCTGACGGTCGACGGGGCGCCGCAGTCGTACGTCGATCTCGACGAGCCGGAGCATCTCGAGTTCGAGTACGCGCGGCGGCTCGGGCATGTCCTCGACGTCGTGGCGGAGCCCGGGCTGCCCCTCCACGTGCTGCACCTCGGGGGCGGGGCGCTCACCCTGCCCCGGTATGTGGCCGCCACCCGGCCGGGCTCCCGGCAGGACGTCGTCGAGGCCGACCGGGCGCTGCTGGAACTGGTCGTCGAGCAACTGCCGCTCCCGGCCGGCGCCGGTGTCGTGCTGCACCCGGCCGACGCCCGCGCCTGGCTGGAGGCGGCGCCCGAGGACTCGGCCGACGTGCTGGTGGCCGATGTCTTCGGCGGCTCCCGGGTCCCGGCGCACCTGACCTCCCTGGCCTACGCCCGGGAGGCCGGCCGGGTCCTGCGCGGCGACGGCGTCTACCTCGCCAACCTCGCCGACGCGGCGCCCTTCGGCTTCCTCCGCTCCCAACTGGCCAACTTCGCGGCGGTGTTCGAGGAGCTCGTACTCATCGCCGAGCCGGCCGTGCTGCGGGGGCGCCGGTTCGGCAACGCGGTCCTCGTCGCCGCGCACCACCCCGTCGACGTGACCGCCCTGGCCCGCCGCACCGCCTCGGACGCGTTCCCGGCCCGGGTGGAACACGGCCCCGGGGTGCGGCGGTTCATCGGCGACGCGCGTCCGGTACGGGACGAGGACGCCGTACCGTCCCCCGAGCCGCCGGACGGGGCGTTCGGCATCGGCTGAGCCGGCCGGGCCCGGGGAACCGTGGTGCGGGCCGTTCAGTTCGCCGTGGGCTCCCCGTGCCAGCGCACGGTGCTCAGGATCTGCATGACCGTCGCCTTCGGGACCTCGTCCTTCACACCCTTGGCCCCGAGCCAGTTCCACGACACGTAGTCGCCCTTGGAGTTCTTGAAACCGAACGTGATCGCCTTGCCGTCGCTGTCGCACTTGCCCTTCTGGGGCGTGTTCGTCGACTGCGCCCAGGCGTAACTGCCCTTGATGCCGGAGGCGGTGGTGAAGGGGGTCGCCTTCTCGTCGAAGGTGAGGCTCTTCTTGTCCGGCTCGGTGTAGCCGCCGAAGACCCACCACGCCGGGGTGTTGACGGCGATCTCGTCGGTGTTCTTGGCGCCCTCGGCCCCCTTGGTGCCGACCATCGCGAGCGACGTGTAGTCGGTCTTGCCGTCCTTGTCGCTGTCGGTGCCGCACCACTTGGACTTGTACTCGGCCACGCCCGACATGAGGATCGAGCCGTAGCCGCTGGGCTCCTTCTTGTCCTCCCACTCGAAGCCGCGGCCGACGCCCGGCTTCTCGACCTCCCAGTCCGCCGGCACGTCGAAGGCGAGGCCCCACTTGGGGTTCACCACGACCTTCCAGCCGGAGATCGTCGCCTTCTCCTCCTCGTTGTCACGAGGGTTGTCGTCGGTGCCGGCGGACGAGGAGGCGGAGGCGGACGCCGAGGGGCTGGTGCTGCCCTTGGCCACCCCGCCCTTGTCGTCGTCCTTGGCGCCCAGCACCAGATAGCCGGTCACACCGGCGGCCACGACCACGGCCGTGGCGGCGATGATCGCGACCACCTTCGTGCGTTCGCCGCCGCCCGCGCCCCCGCCCCCGCCGCCGGGTGCGGGCTGGGGGCCGCCCACGGCCGTCGGGGCGCCCCACTGGGGCTGCTGTCCATAGGGGTTGGGCTGCCCGGTCTGCTGATAGCCGGGCTGCTGGTACGGATTCGGCTGCTGGTATCCCGGCTGCTGGTACGGATTGTTCTGCGCCTGCGGGTTCTGCTCTCCCCCGGGCGGCTGATTTCCTGGCCACATGGCCTGAAACCCTAGTGCCGTCCGGGGCGCGGTGTGGTCACCGCCCCTCATCGTACGGCGATCGGCACATCGGCCCTGGCCAGTCAGGCTACTCGTGGGTAACATCGCGCTCATGAGCGCAGACCAGATGTCCATCGGCGAGATCCTCGCCGCCACCGTGCCCATGGCCAGGACCCTCAACCTGGAGTTCCTGGAGACCGGCCGGGACCGGGCCGTGGTCGCCCTGCCGGACCAGGGCGACTTCCACAACCACGTGGGCGGCCCGCACGCCGGTGCGATGTTCACGCTCGGCGAGTCCGCCAGCGGCGCGATCGTGCTGGCCGCGTTCGGGGACCAGCTCTCGCGCGCGGTGCCGCTCGCCGTCCGCGCCGAGATCGTCTACCGGAAGCTCGCGATGGGCGCGGTCACCGCCACCGCGACCCTGGGCCGCCCGGCCGCCGACGTCGTCGCCGAGCTGGACGCGGGGGAGCGCCCCGAGTTCCCGGTGACGATCGAGATCCGGCGCGCCGACGGCGCGGTCACCGGCGAGATGACCGTCGTATGGACGCTGCGTCCCAACGGCTGAGCGACGCGGACGGGTGACGGGCCGGGGAGCGGCGCACGGCTCGTGGTGCACGCCGTCCCCCGGGCCTTCCCCGGCCTTCCCCGGTCCTTCCCCGGCCTTCCCCGGTCCTTCCCCGGCCTTCCCCGGGTCTTCCCCCGGTCCTTCCCCGGGTCTTCCCCCGGTCCTTCCCCGGCCCTTCCCCCGGCCCTCCCCCGGCCTTCGTCGGGACTTCGTCGGGACTTCGTCGGGACTTCGTCGGGCAGGCTCAGGCCGCCAGCCGCTCTCGTGCGGAGCCGGTCTCGCCGCCCTCGCCGTCCGTGCCGTCCTCGCCCTCCGTGGCGTTCGTGCCGTCCCCGCCGTTCTCCAGACCCGCCACGAACTCCTTCAGCCAGGCCACGAACTCCGGTCCCAGGTCGGGTCGGTCGCAGGCCAGTCGGACCACCGTGCGCAGGTAGTCGGCCTTGTCGCCGGTGTCGTAGCGGCGGCCGGAGAAGACCACGCCGTGCACCGTGCCGTCCGCGGCGAGTTCCTGCAGCGCGTCGGTGAGCTGGATCTCGCCGCCGCGCCCGGGCTCGGTGCGCTCCAGGACGTCGAAGACCGCGGGATCGAGCACATAGCGTCCGATGACCGCGTACCGGCTCGGCGCCGCCTCCCGTGAGGGCTTCTCCACCAGGCCCGTGACCCGCACGACGCCGTCCTCGTCGGACGGTGCGACCGCCGCGCAGCCGTAGAGATGGATCTGCTCCGGCGGGACCTCCATGAGGGCGACGACACTGCCCGCGTACCGGTCGCGGACCTCCAGCATCCGGCTGAGCAGGGTCTCGCGCGGGTCGATGAGGTCGTCGCCGAGCAGGACGGCGAAGGGCTGGTCGCCGACATGATGGCGGGCGCACAGCACCGCGTGGCCGAGGCCGAGCGGGTCGCCCTGCCGGATGTGGTGGATGTCGGCCAGCCGGGCCGGGTCGCGCACGGCGTCCAGCCGTACGGTGTCGCCCTTGGCCGCCAGGGCCTGCTCCAGCTCGAAGGCGTGGTCGAAGTGGTCCTCGATGGCCCGCTTGTGGCGGCCGGTGACCATCAGGACGTCGTCCAGACCGGCCGCGGCGGCCTCCTCGACGACGTACTGGATGGCCGGCTTGTCGACGACCGGGAGCATCTCCTTCGGGGTCGCCTTCGTCGCGGGCAGGAAGCGGGTGCCGAGGCCCGCCGCCGGGACGACCGCCTTGCGGACCGTGGGTGCGGAGTGGGGGGTACTCATGGGGATCAGGGTGGACGAAGGGGATGGGAGAACCCCGGGAGTCCCCTTTGGGATTCCTGTGCAAGAGAAGTTGAAGATTTCGTGTGCCAACGGCCTTTGCTCGTCCACAAGTTGAGTCGCGCAGTCCGGGCCGGATATCGAATGCGGGTGCGGATACCCGCGGTAACTTTTCTGAAATTACCTCGCTTTGAACTCCGGTCGATCGAACTCCTTGTTTCCTGTGAGACGCATGTGCGAAGGTGAGCCTCCCCTTACGACGGCCACGCAATGCGCGGGCGGTCCGTCGGCTTGGAAGGAATTGGTTCCGTGCAATCCCCGAACCCCCCGCGACCCCCCTACCCGCCCCGCCCCGGATGGCCCCCCGGGGATTCCGACCCCCATCTCGCCGCCCGGTTGGCCGAGGGCGACACCAGCGGGCGCGCCGTCGCCCTGCTGCTCGCCCGGCACTGGCGGGCCACCCATGACTACGCGGCCGTCTGCCTGGCCGACTCCGGGGACTCGGCGCGGCTCGTGGCCGCCGCCGCGTTCCACACGGTGTTCGGCCGGCTCGCCAAGGGGCACAGCGGCGGCGCCCTTCGGCCCCAACTCCTCGTCGCCGTGAGGAACACGGTCCGGGAATGGGCCGGGACCGAAGGACTTTCCGCCGTCCTGCCGGAGTTGCGCAAAACCGTCGGCGGCCGCGGACTGCGCGCCGCCCGGCCCGTCACCCCCGAAAGGCGGCAACTCGCCGAGCGGGCTTTCTCGTTGCTTCCCGCCGCCTCCCAATGCCTGTTGTGGCACGCCGAGGTGGAAGCGGAACCCCTATCCGTACCGGCCGGTCTGCTGGGCGTCGACGACATCACCGCGAGCGCCGGACTGGAACAGGCGCGGGAGCAATTCAGGGCGGGCTGCGTCCGCGCGCACCGTGAACTCGCGCCCACCGCCGAATGCCGCTTCTACAACCGCCTCCTCGACGTTCCCCTGCGCCGCGGCGGAACCCTGCTGCCCGATGTCCGCCGCCATCTCGCGCAGTGCCGCTTCTGCCGGCACGCCGCCGAACAGCTCAGCCACTTCGACGGCGGACTCGACACCCTGCTCGCGGAGACCGTGCTCTCCTGGGGCGCGCACCGCTATCTCGACTCGCGCCCCGCACGCGTCGAGTCCGGCGCCCGGCCGTCCCGGCCCACCGCCGCGGCCCGGCCGACGGGCCGTCACCGCGTCGCACCGAACGGCCTGCTCGATCTGCCGGGCCGGCGTCCCAAGGCCGTGCTCGTCGGCGTCGGCCTCACCTCCCTCGTCCTGCTCGTGACCGTCCTCGTGGCGAAGAGCTGGTCCGACGACAACGGTGTCCCCGGCCCCCGGGCCACCTGGGGCGCCCCGGCCGGCGGCCCCGCCGCCCCGGGCGCCGGCACTCCCCGGGGCACCGGCACCCCCGGTGCCGAGGCCCCCTCGCCCTCCGGTTCGCCCTCGGCAGCCTCCGCCGCCCGCTCCGCCGCGACCGCCCACGGCCGACTGCGCAGCCCGGTGACCGGACGCTGCCTCGACGCCGCGGGCGGCAGGGCCGAGTCCGGTGCGGCGGCCGTCCTGGCGGTCTGTTCCCCGGCCGTCTCCCAGCAGTGGTCGTACCAGGACGACGGGCTGCTGCGCAGCGCCGCCGCGCCGGCCCTCTGTCTGACCGCCGACCCCGGCCGCGCGTCGGTCGCGCTGGGCGGCTGCGTGGTCCACTCCGGCGAGGTCTTCTTCGACCTGACCGTGCGCGGCGAACTCCTGCTGCGCCGCGACGGCGGCCTGGTCGTCGCCCCCGGCACCGGGAAGGCCGGTGCGAAGGCCGTCGTCACGGAGCGGGACGGCTCGCGGGCACAGCGGTGGGAGTTCGAGACGGCGGCGCCCAGGGAGAGGTCACCGGAGGCGCCACCGGCCCCCCACATCGCCCCGCCACTCTCCCGCGACACCGGGCCGGAGTCTCCCGCACCGCGCGACGCCGCACCGGCCGCGCCTCGACTCGCCCCACCCGCACCGGAGTCCGAGAAGAGGGCCGCCCAGGTGGACTGCTGCGGGGGACATGAACCGCCCCGGCTCCCGGAGCTCGTCGCGGCGCTACCGGAACCGATCGGCCTGCCGGACCCCACCGGGCCGAGGACGCGGACCCCGGCAGAGCCCGACGTCGTCGCACAGGTGAGGGCGGCACTCGTCCGCTGAGGTCGCACAGGGGCCGCCGCCGACACGGGGCGGCCCCTCGGGCTAGGAGGTGCAGACGTCCTTCAGTTCGTCGGCCGCCTTGTCGATCTCGGACGAGTCCGGGGTGTCCCCGTTCAGGATGTCCCGGTTGTAGTCCTCGATCGCCTGGTTGAGCTTGTTCACCGCCTTGTCGACCTCGCTGTCGTCCGACTTGTCGTTGATCTTGTCCAGGTTCTTCTCGATCGTGGCGATGGAGTCCTCGGTCTTCGTCGGGTCCTCGATCGCGTCCGCGCCCGCCTTGTTGATCGCCGTGATGCTGTCCGTGATGTCGTCGGCGTTCGACAGGCAGTCGACCGTGTCACCGAACTCGCAGCCGGTGAGCAGGCCGGTGGTCAGCGCGAGGGCTGCGACGGCGGAGGCGATGACGGCGGTACGGCGGCGGGGCCGGCGGGTCACGGGCATGGGAGGGGTCCCTTCTTCACTGCGCGGATCGCGTCTGCACTGCGCGGATCGCGTTGATGTCCTCACCGACCACGATCACGTGTGCGGGGCGCCGTCACGAGGGGCCGTACTCCCCGATGCGTGGTGTAGCCCGCTCCACCACGGACCCCGGGTGCGCCCGGGCGAACCGGTAGGCTTCCCGGCAGCAGGCGATGTTCAAGGAATGTCAAAAAGGAATGTCGAAGGGGAGGCCCGCCGGTGCACGTCCAGGAGTGGCTCGACACGGTACCCGCGGTGGCCGTCTACGCGGTGGTCGGTCTGGTCATCGGGCTGGAGAGCCTCGGCATCCCGCTGCCCGGCGAGATCATCCTGGTCTCGGCCGCGCTGCTGTCCTCCCAGCACGCCGGTATCAACCCCGTCGTGCTCGGCGCGGTCGCCTCCGCCGGCGCCGTGATCGGCGACTCCATCGGCTACGCCATCGGCCGCAAGGGCGGCCGCCCCCTGCTGGCCTGGCTGGGCAGGAAGTTCCCGAAGCACTTCGGCGAGGGGCACATCGCCACCGCCGAGCGGTCCTTCGAGAAGTGGGGCATGTGGGCCGTGTTCTTCGGCCGCTTCATCGCGCTGCTGCGGATCTTCGCCGGGCCGCTCGCGGGTGTGCTGCACATGCCGTACTGGAAGTTCCTCATCGCCAATGTGCTGGGCGGGATCGTCTGGGCGGGCGGGACCACGGCCGTCATCTACTACGTGGGTGTGGTCGCGGAGTCCTGGCTGAAGAGGTTCTCGTATCTGGGACTGGTGGCGGCCGTGCTCATCGGGCTGACGTCGTTCCTGGTCATCAAGCGCAAGGCGCAGCGCGCCGCACGGGAGGCCGAAGTGGAGACCGTGGGGGCTGCCGAGTAGTCCGGGCGCGGGTCCGTGGGGCTGGTCGCGCCCACGCGGCGGAGCCGCGTGTTGTGGCGCCCCGCGCCCCTCGGGCCGGCCGGTCTACTCGTGGATTTCCTTGTGGGCCTTGGCCAGGTCCGCGTACAGGGTGCCGTTCAACGTCACTCCCTGGCGCTCCTCCTCCGTCAGCTCCCGCTTCACCTTCGCCGGGACGCCCGCCACCAGTGAACCCGGCGGTACCTCCATTCCCTGCGGTACCAGGGCCTGGGCCGCGACCAGGGAACCCGCCCCGATCACCGCGCCGTTGAGGACCGTCGCACCCATCCCGATCAGGCAGTCGTCGCCGACGGTCGCGCCGTGGACGACCGCGTTGTGGCCGACGGAGACCCGCTCGCCGACCGTCACGGGGAAGCCGGGGTCCGCGTGCAGGGTCACGTTGTCCTGGATGTTGGCGTCGCGGCCGACGGTGATCCGCTCGACGTCCCCGCGCACGACAGCCCCGTACCAGACGCTCGCCCCCGCCTCCAGCGTCACGTCCCCGATGACCGAGGCCGTCGGCGCCACGAACGCCTCCGCGTCGACCTTCGGCTCCCTGCCGCCGATACCCACGATCAGCGCCTTGTGCGTCATCACCGTCTCACCGTCTCCCCGTTGTCTCGTTGTCCCGTTGTCTCGAATGGGTCGTACCGTCGCACCGTACGCCACCCCGGTGGGGCGAAGATCACAGGCCCGGGGCCCCGTCCCGGAGGTGACCGGTGAGTACGGTGAGCGGGTGCCGAAGCGCAAGAACACGTTCTCATCCTGGCGGGGCCGCCTGGCGCAGCGCGTCGTCCACGCGGGCTGGGCGTGGGCGCAGCGCGCCGGCTCCGTGACCGCCGAGCACCCCGGCCGGCTGCGCTTCGGCTCGATCGGTCCGGCGACCCGGCTGGCCTTCCCGCTCGGCACGGTCTTCGGCGAACCCTGGATCCACATCGGCTCGCACTGCATCGTAGGCGAGCAGGTCACCCTGACGGCCGGTCTGATGCCGGACCTCGACCTCGGGCCCGACCCGATCCTGCGTATCGGCGACGGTGTCGTCCTGGGCCGCGGCAGCCATGTCATCGCCGACACGACGGTCACCATCGGCAGCGACTGCTACTTCGGACCGTATGTGTACGTGACGTCGACGAATCATTCCTACGACGATCCGCACGAGCCCATCGGCAAGCAGTGGCCGCGCATGGAACCGGTGCGGATCGGGTCCGGCTGCTGGATCGGCACCGGTGCGGTGATCCTGCCGGGGGCGCGCGTCGGGCGGAACGTGGTCGTCGCGGCGGGGGCCGTGGTGCGCGGGACCGTGCCCGACCACGCCGTCGTCGCGGGCGCGCCCGCCAAGGTCGTACGACGCTGGACTCCCGCCGAGGGCTGGCAGCCGCCGCTGCGGACGCCCGCGCCGGTGCCGATTCCGGACGGGGTCACCTCGGACCAGCTGGTCGCGCTGTCGGAACTGGACGAGGAGACGGTGGAGCGGCTCGCGCAGCTGGAGCCCGAGGGCTGACTCAGCCGGTCGCCAGCAGCAGGGTGCCGAGCAGGGCCAAGCCCGCGCCGGCCGCCTGGACCGCCCGCAGGCGCTCCCGCAGGAAGCCCCGTGCGGCCAGGGCCGTCACCACCGGGTAGAGCGAGGCGAGCACGGCGGCCACGGTGACCGGACCGTGCTGGGCGGCGACCGCGTACATGCCGGTGGCTGCGATGTCCGCCAGCCCGACGAACGCGTATGTCGGCAGCGCGGCCCGGGGAAGGCCACCCTCGGGGAGCGCCGGCCGGCCGCGCCGGACCGCGACGCGCAGCGCGGCCCCGCCCACCGCCACATTCGTCACCCGCTGCACGAAGAGGCTGAGGAACAGGCCCGTGACGGTCGTGGACGCCTCGGTGACCAGGGCGAAGACGGTGCCGAAGCCGAGCGCCGAGACCAGGGTGAGGAGGATCGCCCGGCGCTGGACCGGGGCGCCCCGCAACTGGGGACCGCCCGCCAGGACGACGCCGACGACGGCGACCGCGATGCCGGCGAACTGCACGAGCCCGGGGCGCTCCCCGAGGAACAGGCCCACCGAGACCGGAACGGCCACGCTGAGGGTCGCCAGCGGGGAGACCACGCCCATCGGGCCGAGGGCCAGGGCCTGGTAGAAGGCGAGCAGGGCGACCGGGCCCACGAGTCCGGCGGCGACCGCGAACCACAGGCGGGGGCCCGCCTCGCTCCAGCCGCCGGTGGCGACCACCACCGCGCCGAGGGCCACGGCCGCCATCGACTGCGACACCACGACCACCGTCAGCGCCGGGGCGCGGCGCGTCAGCAGGCCGCCGCCGAAGTCGGCCAGTCCCCACAGCAGGCTGGTGGCCAGGGCGAAGAGTGCGGTCACGGTCCCTCGCAGTACAGTTCGGTGCACCATCGGGTGCACCCACGGTAGTGCAGCGTGATGAACCCTGTCATTCAGAATAGTGAACTTCGGGACATTGGACGGAATGTGGCGGACCTCGACCTGCTGACCCAGTCCCTGGCGCGCAACGTCAAGCACTGGCGCGCGGTACGCGGCTTCACCCTGGACGTGCTCGCCGCCCGCGCGGGGGTCAGCCGGGGCATGCTCATCCAGATCGAGCAGGCCCGCACCAACCCGAGCATCGGGACGGTCGTCAAGATCGGTGACGCGCTCGGCATCAGCGTCACCACCCTGCTCGACTACGCGCAGGGGCCGCAGGTCCGGATCGTCCCGGCCGACCAGGTGGTACGGCTCTGGCACACCGAGGCCGGCAGTTACAGCCGGCTGCTCGCCGGCACCGAGGCCCCCGGCCCGCTGGAGATGTGGGACTGGCGGCTGATGCCGGGGGACAGCAGCACCTCGGATCCGCACCCCGTGGGCACGTTCGAGATCATCCATGTCACGGCGGGCGAGCTGACCCTCACCGTCCAGGACGAGGAGTACCGCGTTCCGGCCGGGGCGAGCGTCACCTTCGAGGCCAACGCCCCGCACTCCTACGGCAATCGGGGTGACGTCCCGGCGGAGCTGGTGCTGGCCGTCTCGGTGCCGCCCGTGCGCTGAGACGCCGCAGCCGGAGCCGGGCGGATCTTGTTAGCGTGCGGGCATGCGCGCACCCATCGGAGACTTCGACACCGCCACCCCCGCCCCCGACTGCCTCGACGAGCTGACCGCGCCGGTGGCCGACGCCGTACGCAACTGGGCCGGGAGCGTGCCCGCCGAGCAGATCCTCTACGTCGAGACCGACCCGGAGTGGGCCGACACCGCCGTCTTCGTCGAGCACTACGGCCGGGACCTGCTGGAGACGTCCGCGAACTGCGTCGTCGTCGCCGGCAAGCGCGGCGGGGACACCACCCTCGCCGCGTGTGTCGTCCTGTCCACCACCCGGGTCGACGTCAACGGCGTGGTGCGCCGGCAGCTCAACGCGCGCAAGGCGTCCTTCGCCGCGATGGACACGGCGGTGGGGGAGACCGGCATGGAGTACGGCGGGATCACTCCGATCGGGCTCCCCGCCGCCTGGCCGGTCCTGGTGGACTCCGCCGTCGTCGACCTGCCCTGGGTACTGGTGGGCAGCGGCCGCCGCCGCGGCAAGCTCCTCGTCCCGGGCAAGGCGTTCGCCGAACTGCCGGGCGCGGTGGTGCTGGAGGGGCTGGGGAGCTGACTGCCTGCCGCGCTCCGGCGGGCGGTGACGGGGCTGTCGGTGCCGCTGGGCGTTTGGCTGCGGTGGGCGGTCGGGTGGTGTTGGCGGGGCCGGGCGTCGGGCTGCGGCGGGCGCTCGGCGTGGTGCTGGACGGCCTCCCTGGGCGACTGTGGCGGGTGGTTACGTGGTGACGCAAGGGCTCCCAGGGCGCCCGCGGCAGGCCCTCGCCCGGCCGTAGGGCTCAGCGTCCGGTGCCGGTCGGGCCGTCGCCCTGCCGTAGGGCTCCGGCGTCCGTCGCCGGTCAGGCCCTCGCCCGGCCGTAGGGCCCCGGTGTCCGTCGCCGGTCAGGCTGTCATGTGGTGGGCGAGGGGCAGGTGGGGATCCGTTTCGCCCGGTGCCGGTGCCGGATCCGCGTGGACCAGGGCCGCGGTGAGCCGGGGGACCGCGTGCAGCAGCGCGTGCTCGGCGTGCACGGCGATCGCGTGCGCCCGGCGCACCGTCGCCTCGCCGTCCACGACGACCGCGACCTCCGCCCGCAGCCGGTGCCCGATCCAGCGCAGCCGCAACTCGCCCACCCCGCGCACCCCTTCGACCTCCAGCAGGGCCCGCTCGGCCCGGTCCACCAGCGCCGGGTCGACGGCGTCCAGCACCCGCCGGAACACCTCCCGTGCCGCGTCCCGCAGCACCAGCGCGATCGCCGCCGTGATCGCCAGCCCGACCACCGGGTCGGCGAGCTGCCACCCCAGCGCCGAACCGCCCGCGCCGAGCAGCACGGCCAGGGAGGTGAACCCGTCCGTGCGCGCGTGCAGCCCGTCCGCGACCAGCGCCGCCGAGCCGATCGAGCGGCCGACGCGGATGCGGTACCGGGCCACCCACTCGTTGCCCGCGAACCCGGCCAGCGCCGCCAGCGCGACCGCGCCGACATGCTCGACCGGCCGGGGGTTCAGCAGCCGCTCGACCGCCGTCCACCCGGCGAAGGCCGCCGACGCGGCGATGGTCAGCACGATCGCGAGACCCGCCAGGTCCTCCGCGCGCCCGTAGCCGTAGGTGAAGCGGCGGGTGGCGGCCCGCCGGCCCACGACGAACGCGATGCCCAGCGGCACCGCGGTCAGCGCGTCCGCCGCGTTGTGCACGGTGTCCCCGAGCAGCGCCACCGACCCCGAGATCACCACCACGACCGCCTGGGCGATCGCCGTCACCCCCAGCACCGCCAGCGAGACCCACAGCGCGCGCATGCCCCGGGCCGAGGACTCCAGGGCCGGGTCGAGCTTGTCGGCGCTCTCGTGGGAGTGGGGGGTGAGGAGATGGGAGAGGCGGTGGCGCAGGTTCACGGAGGGATGCGGATGCGGGTGTTCGCGGCCGTGGTCGTGGTGGTGCCCGTGGTCGTGCTGCTCGCTCACGTCGGTCCCTTCCGGTGCGGCGGGGGTGGACGCGCGTGCGCCCACCCCCTCATTATGTGCGTATGAGCGCACGCATGCACCTATCACCTGCACACCATGCGCATCCGCGCACCCCCGGCGAGGAGCAGCTCGCGCTCGCCGCCGAACTGCTCGCCCTGCTCGGCGACCGCACCCGGCTCGCCCTGCTGCACGCCCTGACCTCGGGCGAGGCCGATGTGACCACGCTGACGGAGGTGTGCGGAGCGGCCCGGCCGGCGGTCAGCCAGCATCTGGCCCGGCTGCGGCTGGCCGGGCTCGTGCACACCCGGAAGGAGGGCCGCCGGGTGATCTACTCGCTCTCCGACGGCCATCTGCGCCGCCTCGTCGACGAGGCGCTGAACGTGGCCGACCACCGGCTCGGGGACAAGCCGGTGCACGACTAGGGCCTGTCGTTTGGATCATGCCGCGCGTCGCGGGGTGTGGCACGCGCGTCTGCGGCGTTGTCGTCGGTTGACGACTCCCCCACTCTGGCTGCGCTCGAGCGGGGGGACCCCCATCGCGTCGCCGCCCTCCTCCGCCTTGCAGCCGCACGCACCACACCCCGCTCAGGTCGGCCGAGAGGCCACGTCGGCTCAGCCGACCTGATCCAAACGACAGGCCCTGGGTCAGGAGCGCGGTCAGTAGCGCTCGGCCGCCCCGAGGTACTGCTCGGCGAAGGCCGCGGCGGCCACCGGCGAGGTGAACAGCCGGCGCAGCCGGGCGAACGTCGTGCCCGCCCGGAAGGGATCGTTGGCGGCCGTCCCGTGGTAGACCTCCGACAGCCACTGCGAGAACTCCTGGTAGTCCCACACCCGCCGCAGACACGCCTCCGAGTAGCCGTCCAGACCGTCCCCGTCCCCGCCGTCGAGATACGCCACCAGCGCGTCGCCGAGCAGGAACGCGTCGTGCAGGGCGAGGTTCATGCCCTTCGCGGCGATCGGCGCGACGAGATGGGCCGCGTCCCCGGCCAGGAAGAGCCGCCCGTACGTCATCGGCTCGACCACGTAGTCGTGCATGTCGAGCACCCGTTTCTCGACCAGCGGGCCCTCGGTGAGCGCCGGGGCGCCGGCGCCGCCCGCGAGCCGTACGTGCAGCTCGGACCAGATCCGGTCGTCGGGCCAGTTCTCCGGGTCGTCGCCGGGCGGGCACTGGAGGTAGTAGCGGGTCACCTCGGGGCTGCGGGCCATGTGCCCGGCGAACCCGTTCTCGTGCACGCCGAACAGCACGCAGTCGGAGGACGGCGGCGCCTCGGCGAGCAGCGCCAGCCAGCCGATGCCGTAGTCGTGCCGGGCGGTCCGGGCGTGCCCCGGCGGCATCGCGGCCCTGCTGACCCCGCGCGCCCCGTCGGCCCCGACCACGAAGTCACAGGCGAACATCCGCCGTTCACCGCTGTCCTCGCAGGTGTACGACACGGAGGGGTGCCCGGAGTCCAGGTCGTGCAGCTCGACGTCCCGCACCGAGAACCGGGCGTCCCCGCCGCGGACGTCCACGTACTCGCGGACCAGGTCGGTCACCAGCAACGGCTGCGGGTACACCCAGTGGTGCCGGCCCGTCAGATCGCCGTAGGAGAACCGGTACCGCTCGCCGCCGAAGCGGAACTCGCAGGCGGTGTGGCGCTGGGCGCGCGCCAGCAGATGGTCGGCCAGGCCCCGACGGCGCAGACCGTTGACGGCCCACTCCTCGATGACGCCGGCCCGCGGCCGCTGCTCGATGAACGCACGGCTCTCCGTCTCCAGGACGACGCAGTCGACGGACGCGGCCCGCAGGATGTTCCCGACCGTGAGCCCCGCGGGGCCCGCGCCGACGATGACGACCTGAGTGCGCTGGAAAGAAGGGGAGTTGGTGGTCACCCGGCCATTATCGACCGGCCCGCCGCCCCTCGGACGTCGCGCGCACAGCGGAAACCCGTGTGTCCGCTGGAGCTGTCGGGGGTGTTGGCGCTGCGGGCCGCCACACGGTAGCGATTGCAGTAGGAGGCGTGGCACAGATGCGAGCCGCCCCGGATCACCTTCTCCGCACCGCCCGCGGACCAGCCGTCCGCACACCATTCCCAGACGTTCCCGGACACGTTGTACAGCCCGAATCCGTTCGGTGCGAACGCGTCGACGGGCGCGGTTGCGCGATATCCGTCGGCGGCGGTGTTCCTCGTCGGAAAGGTGCCCCGCCAGATGTTGCAGCGGAACTCGCCGCCGGGATCCAGCTCGTCGCCCCAGGGATAGCGCTTCTGCTCCAGCCCGCCCCGGGCCGCGTACTCCCACTCGGTCTCGGTGGGCAGCCGGCCGCCCGCCCAGGTGGCGTAGGCGGCCGCGTCGAACCACGACACATGCACCACCGGATGGTCCCCGCGCCCCTCCAGAGCGCTGCCGGGTCCCTCCGGCCGGTTCCAGGCCGCCCCGGAGACCGCGCACCACCAAGGGGTCCGCTCGGGGCGCGGCGAGTCGCGGCGCAGCGCGCCCGGCAGGAACCCCGCGAACACATACGACCAGCCGAGCCGCTCGGCGTCCGTCACATGCCCGGTGTCCGCGACGAACCGCGCGAACCGGTCGTTGCTGACGGCGTACGCGTCGATCCGGAAGGGCGCCACCCGCACGGCCCGTACGGGCCCCTCCCGGTCCGCCGGAAAGCCCTCCGAGTCCTCCGCGCCCATCAGGAACTCCCCGCCGGGCAGCTCCACCATGCCGTCGGTGACGGCGACGGCAGCGGCGGCCGACGGCGGGGGCAGCGGACGCGAGGGTTCGGCGGGGCCGCCCGTGGACGGCATGCAGCAGCGGGCGGGCGCGGCGGAGGCCTTCTCGTTCCCGCTGTTCCCGCTGGGGTTCTCGTTCTCGGACATACGAGCGCCCAGCATGCCCGGGGAACCTGTGGACCCGGCGAGGCCCCCGTCCGGCGTCAGCCCAGCCGCGGGATCTCGATCGCCGGGCAGCGGTCCATCACCATCTCCAGACCCGCCGCGCGCGTCCGCTCGTACGCCGCCTCGTCGACCACGTCCAGCTGGAACCACACCGCCTTCGCGCCCTTGGCGACCGCCTCGTCCGCGACGGCGCCGGCGAGCTCGCTGTTGACGAACACGTCCACGACGTCCACGTCGAAGGGGATGTCCGCGAGGGAGGCGTAGCCCTGTTCCCCGTGCACCGTCTCCGCCTTCGGATGGACCGGCACGACCCGCTTGCCGTGGCGCTTCAGCACCTCGGCAACGCCGTACGCCGCACGCCGCCGGTTCGTCGACAGCCCCACCACCGCCCACGTGTCACCGAGCCCGGTGAGAATCTTCCGGATCGTCGCGTCGTCGCCGTACACCGTCGGCCTCCTGTGGGGTCGCGCACCATACCTGTCACGCACTCCAACACGCCACGCGTACCCCTGATTCCACCCCCCTCCCTGCGAATCCCCGACGGTCCCCCTAGGCTCGCCCCGTGCTGCGCATCACCGACGCCCGAACCGGCGAAGCCGTCGTCGCCGCCCCCGTCCGCCGTGGTCTGACCCGGGTCCAGGCGCATGCCTCCGGATACGGGGCGGGCTCGCTACGGGTCCTGCTCGTCGCCGATGTCCTCGTACGGGCGCTGGAGCTCGGCGGGACGCCGGTGTGGGCGCTGCTCACCGGCGAGCGCGAGCAGCCGGAGCTGCGGTCCGGCGCCACCGCGCTCGGCATGCACCCGTTCGAGGACGGCCAGGGCCTGGGCTCCGGGGTGGGGGAGGCGCAGATCCTGCACGTGGTGGGGGAGGACGGTCCGGAGCCCGACGGGGTGCGGATCGCCGTGGCCCCGGTGGACGGGGCGGTCCCGGCCGACCCCGCCGTGCTGCGCCTCGCGCTCCTGTCCCGGCCCCGCACCGAGCCCGTCCGGCTGGACGCGGCGCCGCTGGGCGAGGCCCGCGAGACCCTCGTACGCTGGCGGAGAGCCGTCGCCGACTGGGCGCGGCGGCCCTCCCGGCCCGTCCCCGACGCGGTCCGCGGACGGCTGCGCACCGCCTGGGAGGACGACCTGGACGTACCCGAAGTGCTGAGGGTGCTGCGGTGGGTGGAGGACGCCGGACCGGAGCTCCCGGACGGCGCCCGCTTCGAGACGTACGCCTACGCCGACCGCCTCCTCGGCCTCGACCTCACCCGCGATCTGGGAGCCCCGCTATGAGCGCACAGGACGGACCGCCGCGCAGGCTGGTGGTGCTGCGGCACGCCAAGTCGGACTGGCCGGACGGCGTCCCCGACCACGAGCGGCCCCTCGCGGCCCGTGGCCGCCGCGACGCCCCCGCCGCGGGCCGCGCCCTCGCCGAGACCGGCTGTGTGCCCGACCTCGCGCTGGTCTCCACCGCCGTACGCGCCCGCCAGACCTGGCAGCTCGCCTCGGCCGAGTGGGACGCCCCGCCCCCGGTCCGCCACGACCCGCGCCTGTACGCGGCCGACGTGCCGGAGCTGCTGGACGTCGTACGGGAGACCTCCGCCGGGATCGGGACGCTGCTGCTCGTCGCCCACAACCCGGGCCTTGAGGAACTGGTCCTGGAGCTCGCCGGGGACGACCTCGACCACGCGCTCGACGAGGTGCGGCTGAAGTTCCCCACCTCGGCGATCGCCGTGCTGGCCTGGCACGGTCCTGACTGGCGCTCCCTGGGCCCCGGCGCCGCGCTGCTGACCTCGGTGACCGTGCCCCGCGGGAAGAAGAAGGCCGGCTGAGCGAGTGCCCGGCCGGCGCATAGGGTGGCCGGATGCAGGACGAGTACCGCACCGTGGCCCGGGAGGGCGTGCACGAGACCGAGGTCAACCGCTCCCGCTTCCTGTGCGCCCTCGCCCCGGCGGCGACCGAGCGGGAGGCCCAGGAGTTCATCGCGTCCGTGCGCAAGGAGCACGCCGACGCCACCCACAACTGCTGGGCCTACGTCATCGGCGCCGACGCCGCCGTCCAGAAGGCCAGTGACGACGGCGAACCCGGCGGCACCGCGGGCGTCCCGATGCTCCAGATGCTGCTGCGCCGCGACATGCGGTACGTCGTCGCCGTCGTCACCCGCTACTACGGCGGCGTCAAGCTCGGCGTCGGCGGGCTGATCCGGGCCTACGGCGGCGCGGTCGGCGAGGCGCTCGACACGCTCGGCACCCTCACCCGCCGCCGTTTCCGCCTCGCCACCGTCACCGTCGACCACCAGCGCGCCGGCAAGGTCCAGAACGATCTGCGCGCCACCGGCCGCGAGGTCCGGGACGTCCGCTACGGCGAGGCCGTCACGATCGAGATCGGCCTCCCGGACGCCGACGTGGACGTCTTCCGCGCCTGGCTCGCGGACAGCACGGCCGGGACGGCACTGCTGGAGCTGGGCGGCGAGGCCTACGGGGACGCGTGACGGCTCCGCCTACCCGGGCTGCTCGGGGAGCCGGTAGACCGACACATGGGAGCCGGACTCGGCGGTGAACTCCGCTCCCGCCCAGTCCGCGTGCCGGCTCTCCCGCTCGAACCCGGCCAGCTGGGCCATGAGGTCGAGCTCGGCGGGCCAGATGTAGCGGTGCGGGGAGCGGCTCAGCCGGGCCTCGCGGCCCTCCTCGGCGAAGGTGAAGTGGTGCGAGACGACGTGCTGGCGCAGGACGTCGTAGGTGTCCAGACCGATGTACCCGGGCTCGGAGCGCCAGACCGTGGCCGGCGCCCCCGGCGGCAGCTTGCGCAGCTCGGGCACCCACAGCTCGATCACGAACCGCCCGCCGGGCGCCAGATGCCGGGCGGCGTTGCGGAAGCACGCGACCTGCTCGGCCTGGGTGAGCAGGTTGGAGATCGTGTTGAAGACCAGGTAGACGAGCGCGTACGTGCCCGGCGCCCGGGCGGTCGCCATGTCGCCGACGACCACGGGGATCGCCGTCTCGTCCGCCTTCGTCCGCAACCGCTCGATCATCGGGCGGGACAGCTCGATCCCGGTCACCGGCACTCCGCGCCCGGCGAGCGGCACGGCCACCCGCCCGGTGCCGATCGCGAACTCCAGCGCCGCCCCGCCGTCCGCGAGCGCGGCCAGCCGGTCCACGGTCGGCCCGAGCACCTCGGGCGCGAACATCCCCGTACCGGGGGTGTCGTAGCGCTGTGCGGTGTCCGCGTCCCAGATCTGCTCCTGATCCATTCCGTCAACGATCGCCAGGGGCAAGGGAGTTGTCCAACGGTTTTGCCGCCGGTCGCACCATGATCTCGGCAGGCCCGGAATGTTTACGGCGATTCGCTGTCGTATATGGACAAAAGTGTGCTGTGGGTGAGGGATCAGATGCCGAAGGCGTTAGCGTGGTCGGTGTTCACGGTCGGTTTCTGTACGTCGGAGCGGTTTCTTGAGATTGCTGCACACGTCCGACTGGCACCTCGGCCGGTCGTTCCACCGCGTGAACATGCTTGAGGCGCAGTCCGCGTTCATCGGCCGCCTCGTCGCGACCGTGCGGGAGCGCGAGGTCGACGCGGTGGTCGTGTCGGGGGACGTGTACGACCGCGCGGTGCCGCCGCTCGCCGCGGTCGAGCTGTTCGACGACGCCCTGCACCGCCTCGCGGACCTCGGGGTGCCCACCGTGATGATCTCCGGCAACCACGACTCGGCCCGGCGGCTCGGCGTGGGGGCCGGACTGATCGGACGGGCGGGCATCCATCTGCGCACCGACCCCTCGGCCGCCGGTACCCCCGTGGTGCTCGCCGACACCCACGGCGACGTCGCCTTCTACGGTCTGCCCTATCTCGAACCCGCCCTGGTGAAGGACGAGTTCGGAGTGGAGAAGGCCGGTCACGAGTCCGTCCTCGCCGCCGCCATGGACCGGGTCCGCGCCGACCTCGCGACCCGCGCGCCGGGCACCCGGTCCGTCGTCCTCGCCCATGCCTTCGTCACCGGCGGCGAACCCAGCGACAGCGAGCGGGACATCACCGTCGGCGGGGTCGCGTCCGTGCCCGCCGGTGTCTTCGACGGCGTCGACTACGTGGCACTGGGGCATCTGCACGGCTCCCAGACCCTCACCGAGCGCGTCCGCTACTCCGGCTCCCCGCTGCCGTACTCCTTCTCCGAGACCGACCACCGCAAGACCATGTGGCTGGTCGACCTCGACGCGGACGGCGCCGTCACCGCCGAGCGGATCGACTGCCCGGTGCCGCGCGCACTGGCCCGGATCTCCGGCACCCTGGAGGACCTGCTCGCCGATCCCGCGCTCACCCGCCACGAGGAAGCATGGGTGGAGGCGACCCTCACCGACGCCGTCCGCCCCGCCGAGCCCATGGCCCGGCTCACCGAGCGCTTCCCGCACACCCTCAGCCTGGTCTTCGCCCCCGAGCGGGCCCCGGACGACCCGGACGTGTCGTACGCCCGCCGCCTCGCCGGCCGCAGCGACCAGCAGATCGCCGAGGACTTCGTCGCCCATGTGCGCGGAGCCGGGCCCGACGCCCTGGAACGGGGTGTGCTGCGGGACGCCTTCGACGCGGTCCGCGCGGACGACGTCGTACGGGAGGTGGCCCGGTGAGGCTGCACCGACTCGACCTGACGGCCTTCGGGCCCTTCGGCGGCGCCCAGAGCGTCGACTTCGACGATCTGTCCGCCGCCGGGCTCTTCCTGCTGCACGGGCCGACCGGCGCGGGCAAGACCTCCGTCCTCGACGCCGTCTGCTACGCGCTCTACGGCTCCGTCCCGGGCGCCCGCCAGTCCGCCCACGGCCAGAGTCTCACCCTGCGCAGCGACCACGCGGCCCCCGGCACCCGCACCGAGGTCACCCTCGAACTCACCGTCGCCGGACGCCGGTTGGAGATCACCCGGCAGCCGCCGCACGAGCGGCCCAAGAAACGCGGCACCGGCACCACCGTCGAGAAGGCCCAGACCTGGCTGCGCGAGTACGACCCCGTCGGCACCGGCTGGAAGGACCTCAGCCGCTCCCACCAGGAGATCGGCGAGGAGATCACCCAGCTGCTCGGCATGAGCCGGGAGCAGTTCTGCCAGGTCGTGCTGTTGCCCCAGGGCGACTTCGCACGCTTCCTGCGCGCCGACGCCGAGGCGCGCGGCCGGCTGCTGGGCCGTCTCTTCGACACCCGGCGGTTCGACGAGGTGGAGAAGCGGCTCGCCGAGCGGCGCCGGGAGGCGCAGGCGCGTGTGCGGGAGGGCGATGCCGAGCTCGTCGCCGACGCCCACCGCATGCAGCAGGCCGCCGGGGACGCCATGGAGCTGCCGGAGCTCCAGCCGGGCGAGCCGGGTCTCGCGGAGGCCGTCGTCACCGCCGCCGCCGTGGCCCGCAGCACCGCCCGCGAGCAGCTGACGATCGCCCACTGCCGTCTGGCCGCCGCCGAGTCCGCCCAGGCGGGCGCCGAGCGCGCGCTGACGGACGCACGCGAACTCGGCCGGTTGCAGCGGCGGTTCGCCGAGGCGCGGGAACGGGCGGGGCGGCTGGAGGAGCGTGCCGGGGCGCACCGCGAGGACCAGGCGCGCATGGAGCGGGCCCGCAAGGCCGAGGCGGTCGCGCCCACGCTGGAGCTGCGGGAGTCCGCCGAGTCGGAGCACCGCAGGGCCGTCCGGGCCGAGACACGGGCGCGGGCACTGCTGCGCGAGGCCGTCGGCGGCGGACACGAGGGCAGCCGGCCCGGGGCAGGCGACGAGGTTCGGCGCGGGTCGGGGGAGGCGGGCCGGTCCGGCGCCGGTGATGAGGGCCGGCGCGGGGCCGGGCGGTCAGGAGACACGGGCCGGACCAGGACCGACGACGAGAGCCGACCCGGGGCCGGGCCGTCGGGTGACACGCTCGCGGAGTCCGACACGGGGCTCACGGACGCCTGGGCCGGGGTCGGGGACGAGGGTGCCGGGCTGGTGGGCGATGGCGCTGGGCGCCGGGATGCCGGGGTCGGGGTCGGGGGCGGGGGCGGGGACGAGGGTGCTGGGCTGGTGGGCGATGGCGCTGGGCGCCGGGATGCCTGGGCCGGGGGCGGGGACGACAGCGCCGGGCGCCGGGACGACAGCGCCGGGCGCCGGGACGACAGCGCCGGGCGCCGGGACGGCGGTGCCGGGCTCGTGGACCACGGTGCCGGGCGCCGGGACGACAGCGCCGGGTTCGGGGACGGCGGTGCCGGGCTCGTGGACCACGGTGCCGGGCGCCGGGACGACAGCGCCGGGCTCGTGGACCACGGTGCCGGGCTCGGGGACGGCGGTGCCGGGCTTGTGGACCACGGTGCCGGGCGCCGGGACGACAGCGCCGGGCTCGGGGACGACGGTGTCGGGATCGTGGACGACGGTGCTGCCGGACTCGCCGCCGCCGCTCGTCGCGCGGCCGAGGAGCTGGGCGGGCTGGAGTCGGCCCGCCGGGCCGAGCGGCGACTGGCCGGGCTCCTTGCCGAGCGCGCCGGGCTGGACCGCCAGGAGCGGGCCGACGCGGACGTCCTGCAGGAGGCCGAGGCCTGGCTGGCCGGCTGGGAGGAGACCCGTACCGGCCTGCTGGGCGCGGTCGAGTCCGCCCAGGACGCCGCCACCCGGGCCGAACGGCTCGCGGTGCAGCGAGAGCCCGCCCGCCGGCGGCTCGCCGCCGCCCGCCAGCGGGACCGGCTCGCCCGCGACGCGGACGACGCGCACCGACAGGTGCTCGCCGCCACCGAACGGTCCCAGCAGGCCCGCGCCGGGTGGCTGGACGTCAAGGAGCGGCGGCTGGAGGGCATCGCCGCCGAACTCGCCGCGCGGCTCAGCGACGGCGAGCCCTGCGCGGTCTGCGGTGCCGTCGACCATCCGGCACCCGCGCGCAAGGACGCCGGGCACGTCGGCCGGGAGACCGAGGACCGTGCGCTGGCCGTGTTCCAGCGGGCCGACGAGGAGCGCGCCGAGGCCGAACAGCGCCTGGGTCTCGTCCAGCGGGAACTGGCCGCCGCCGAGGGCGAGGCCGGTGACACCCCCACCGAACAACTCGCTTCTCTCGCGGACCAGTTGGAGCAGGAGTACACCCGGGCCCGGAGCGGCGCGTCGGCGCTGCACACCACCCAGGAGCGGCTGCGACAGGCCGAGCGGGAACGCGACCGGCGGGTCTCCGCCCAGCAGGAGGCCGCCGTGCGCACCGCCTCACGGGTCGCGCGCCGGGACGCCCTGGACGGTGAACGAACCTCTCTGGAAACGGAGTTGGCGCAGGCCCGGGGCGCGTCCGACACCGTGGCCGCCCGTGCCGCCCAGTTGGAGCGGCGGGTCGCGCTGCTCACCGAGGCCGCGGACGCGGCGCGGGCCGCCGAGGACACCGCACAGCGGCTCAAGGACGCCGACGCCCGGCTCGCGGACGCCGCGTTCCGCGCCGGGTTCGACACCCCGCAGGCGGCGGCCGACGCCCTCCTCGACGCCGGCGCCCATCGCGAGCTGCAACGGCGCCTGGACGCCTGGCAGTCCGAGGAGGCCGCGGTCCGCGCGGTCCTCGCCGAGGCCGACACCGCGGCCGCCGCCCAGCAGCCGCCCGCCGACCTCGCGACGGCGCAGGACGCGGCGGCCGTCGCCGCCCGGCGGCTGCGCGATGCCGCCTCCGCGCGCGACGCGGCCGCAGGGCGCTGCACGGAACTGGACCGGCTCTCGGCCCGATCGGCCGAGGGCGTACGGCGGCTCGCGCCCCTGCGTGAGGAGTACGACCGGGTGGCCCGCATGGCCGGCCTGACCGCGGGCACCTCGGCCGACAACGCACGCAGGATGCGCCTGGAGGCGTATGTCCTCGCGGCCCGGCTGGAACAGGTGGCCGCAGCCGCGACTGCGCGGCTGCAGCGGATGTCCGCGGGCCGCTACACCCTCGTCCACTCCGACGACCGCTCCGGACGCGGCCGCAGCGGGCTCGGACTGCACGTCGTCGACGCCTGGACCGGCCGGGAGCGGGACACGGCCACGCTCTCCGGCGGCGAGACCTTCTTCGCCTCGCTCGCCCTCGCGCTCGGCCTCGCCGACGTGGTGACCGACGAGGCGGGCGGGGTGCGG
Organism: Streptomyces sp. NPDC005820; assembly: GCF_040630255.1. Taxonomy (NCBI): domain Bacteria; kingdom Bacillati; phylum Actinomycetota; class Actinomycetes; order Kitasatosporales; family Streptomycetaceae; genus Streptomyces; species Streptomyces sp. NPDC005820. The sequence continues at coordinate 124,309 of NZ_JBEXXE010000011.1, read as the reverse complement.
CTCGACACCCTCTTCATCGACGAGGGCTTCGGCAGCCTCGACGACCAGACCCTCGACGAGGTCCTCGACGTCCTGGACTCCCTGCGGGAACGCGACCGCAGCGTCGGCATCGTCAGCCATGTCGCCGACCTGCGCCGACGCGTCCACGCCCAGCTCGAGGTCGTGAAGGGGAGGTCCGGTTCGCAGGTGCGCCAGCGGGGCCGGGACACCTCATCCATGCCGTGACCCGTACCCGCCCGGGGAATGCGCGGTGCGGCTTGCCGAAGGCGGTGGATTCCCCGGCGGGCCGCGACGCGGGCCGGGGATTCTCCCTTCAGAAAGATGATCACCGGCCGTAGATTTCTGGTCGTCGGAAAACCCGTCCACCGAGAGGCCCCGCGATGACCGCCACGACCAGCACCGCGAACCCCGTCCTGCGGATCGCCCCCGCCGCCCCGGCCGAGGCCGCCGCCTACTTCCGGGCGAGCCTCGTCTTCCACGCCGACGTCTCCGACGTGGCCGCCGCGCTCGCCGCCGAGGGCGACCCCGGGTTCGTCGTCCTGGACTCCCGCTCCACCGAAGCCTGGGACCAGGGCCACATCCCCGGCGCCGTCCACCTGCCCACCGCCCTCATCCCCGAACAGGCCGAGCACCTCCTCGACCGGAACGTGCCCGTGGTGACGTACTGCTGGGGGCCCGGCTGCAACGGCGCCACCCGTTCCGCCCTCGCGCTCGCCGAACTCGGCTACCGGGTCAAGGAGATGCTCGGCGGCTTCGAGTACTGGGCGCGCGAGGGCTTCGCGTACGAGACCTGGGAGGGCCGCGCGCACCGCGACGCCGATCCGCTCACCGCCCCCGTCGACGCGGAGCACTGCGGCTGCTGATCGCCGCCCCCGGCGCTCAGTCCCGTACGACGTCCGGCACCGGCCGCAGGAAACGGTGGTCCGCCGCCCCGAACTCCCCCTCGGGGCGGGCCGCCCGCAGGACCACGTCCAGGGCCGCGTCCCCGTCGCACGCGTAATGTCCGCTGGCCCAGGCGGCGTTGGCCTCCACCACGGCCCAGCCGGCCCCGTCGATCTGACCCACGTCGACCACGATCGCGCCCGGCAGCCCCGCCCCCGCGAGCCGCGTCATCCGCTCAGCGAACGCCAGCACCTCGGTGCGGCGCGGGTCCTCCGCCAGCGGGGCCACGTCGAGGGCGCCCCGAACGGCGTACCGGCTCCCGGTGCGCACCTCGCCGTCCAGCAGGAACAGCCGGTACTCCGCGGCGAACGCCACGATGTCGCTGACCAGCACCGGTTCCGTGCCGTCGACCGCGTCCGGCCCCGGCAGTCCGCTCCCGTCGGGGTAGACCCGGGCCGGGAAGCTCTTGTCGTTCGGCGGCTTCACGAACGCCGGGCGCCGCAGCCGCCACGCCTCCTCGATGGTGGTGAACTCCACCTCCCGCAGGGTGAGTTCGTACGGCAGGCTGGCCAGCCAGTCCGGCGGCGCCTCCAGCAGCCCGACCCCCAGCTCCCGCGCGACCGCGTCCGCGAACAGCGGACCGGCGTACAGCGAGGCCCCCGGTTCCCGGCGGGATGCCTCCGGCACCCGCCAGTCGCGCAGTGTCTCCACGTGCGCTCCGCGCCGCCGTGCCGCGTCCGCGAGGGCGTGGCCGGTCGCGGTGACACGGGGGGAGAGGAACAGGGTCCGGGTGGTGGTCATGGGAGACGAGGGTGGCGTACGAGCGGGCCCCGGGAACAGCGAATTTCCCGGGGCCCGCCGCCACACCTGTCTCAGAGCCGCGCCAGCTCGTCCACCAGGTCGTCGAGCCCCAGCGACCCCTGCGAAAGGGCCGCCATGTGCCAGGACTTGAGGTCGAACGCGTCCCCCCGGCGCTCGCGCGCCTGCTCCCGGCCCAGCAGCCAGGCGCGCTCACCGAGCTTGTAGCCGATGGCCTGGCCCGGGATCGTCAGATAGCGGGTCAGCTCGCTCTCCACGAAGTCCGCCGGGCGGCTGCTGTGCGCCCCGAAGAACTCCTGCGCCAGCTCGGGCGTCCAGCGCTCACCCGGGTGGAACGGCGAGTCCGCCGGGATCTCCAGCTCCAGATGCATGCCGATGTCCACGATGACCCGCACCGCCCGCATCATCTGCGCGTCCAGATAGCCGAGCCGGTGCTCGGGATCGGTGAGGAAGCCCAGCTCGTCCATCAGGCGCTCCGCGTACAGCGCCCAGCCCTCGGCGTTGGCGCTGACCATGCCGACGACGGCCTGGTACCGGGAGAGGTCCGCGGCCACGTGCGCCCACTGCGCCAGCTGGAGGTGGTGGCCCGGCACCCCCTCGTGGTACCAGGTGGAGACCAGGTCGTACACCGGGAAGCGGGTCTGGCCCATCGTCGGCAGCCAGGTGCGGCCCGGTCGCGAGAAGTCCTCCGACGGGCCCGTGTAGTACGGGGCGGCGGCGCTGCCCGCCGGGGCGATCCGCGACTCCACCCGCCGTACCCGCTCGGCGAGTTCGAAGTGCGTGCCGTCCAGCGCCTCGATCGCCTGGTCCATCAGGCCCTGCAGCCAGTCGCGGACCTCGTCGACGCCCTCGATGTGCCTGCCGTGCTCGTCGAGGTGCGCGAGGGCCACCCAGGGCGTGGCCGCACCCGGCAGGATCCGCTCGGCCTCCTTCTTCATCTCGCCGAGCAGCCGGTGGTACTCCGCCCAGCCATACGCGTACGCCTCGTCCAGGTCCAGGTCGGTGCCGTTGTAGTAGCGCGACCAACGGGCGTACCGCTCCCGGCCGACCGTGTCCGGCGCGCCCTCGACGGCCGGCGCGTACACCTCGCGCATCCAGTCCCGCAGCTCCACGACCGCCGCCGTCGCGGTACGGGCCGCCTCCTGAAGCTCCGCGCGCAGCGCCTCCGGCAGCGACTCGGTCCCGGCGGCCACGAAGTCCTCGAACCAGCCGCGGCCGGCGCCGTCCGTGTCCGACCACTCGGTGAGCTGGTCGATGAAGGTGGCGGTCGGCCGCGGCGGCCCGTACAGCTTTCGTTCGAGGCCGAGCGCCAGGGACTCGCGGTAGCCGGCGAGGGCCGCCGGCACGGCGCGCAGCCGCTCGGCGATCGCCGCCCAGTCCTCGTCGGTCTTCGTGGGCGTCACGGTGAACACCTCGCGCACATGGTGCGCGGGCATGCCCAGGTTGCCGACCGCGCGCAGCCCCTCCTCGGCCTCGTGCACGGCGAGCTCCGCCGTCAGGCGCTCGCGCAGCAGGCGCGCGCACCGGCGCTCGATGTCACTGTCCGCGCCCGGCCGCCGCTCCGCCTCGTCGAGCTCGGCCAGCGTGTCCCGGGCCAGTCGCGCCCGCGCCTCCAGGCCCGCGGGCGAGAAGTCGGGCAGACGGCTCGAACTCTCCGCCACGCCTAGATAGGTACCGGTGACCGGGTCGAGGGCGATGAGGCCGTCGACATAGGCGTCGGCGACCGCACGGGGAAGCGGGTTGGTGGTCTGTGACATGCACACCATCCTCGTACGGAGGGATGCGCACGGCACGGCGTTTGAGCTGAGGGCGTAGGACGGTGCCGGAGGGTTTGAGCCGGACCGTCGTGGGGGTGCGAGCCGGCAGGCCTCACGGTGTTCGAACGGGCCGTGCGGCGCCCTCGCCCGGCGGCAGCAGCGGCCCGCAGTCCCACTGCTGGAAGATCAGCCGGGTCTCCACCCGCGCCACCTCCCGCCGGGCGGTGAACTCGTCCAGGACCAGCCGCTGCAGATCCGCCATGTCGGCGACGGCCACATGCACCAGGTAGTCGTCGGGACCGGTGAGATGGAAGACGGTCAGCGCCTCCGGCAGCGCCCGGATCCGCTCCACGAACGGCCCCACCAGCTCCCGCCGATGCGGCCTGACCTGCACCGACAGCAGTGCCTGGAGCCCCCGCCCCAGCTTGGCCGGATCCAGCCGCAGCTGATGCCCGAGGATCACGCCCGAGCGGCGCAGCCGGGTCACCCGGTCCAGACACGTCGACGGCGCCACCCCGACCTGCGCCGCGAGATCGCGATAGGTGGTCCGGGCGTCGTTCTGCAGCAGCCGCAGCAGCTGAAGATCCACCGGGTCCAGTACGACAGATTCGGCCATCGGCCGAACGTAGCACGGTATTCGATTCCTGTGACCCGTGCGTTGTTCACTCTGCGGTCCATGGACTCAGCCGCAGCGAGCACGCACGCCTACCACGAGGTACGTCCGTCCGCAGCACCCCGCGCCCTGGCCACCGAGGCCGTGCACGCCGGGCGGGACGATCTGGCCCGGCAGGGGCTGCACGCCCCGCCGATCGACCTGTCCACCACCTACCCGTCCTACGACAGCCGCGCCGAGGCGGCCCGTATCGACGCGTTCGCCGCGACGGGCGCCGAACCCGAGGGCCCACCGGTCTACGGGCGGCTCGGCAACCCGACCGTCGCCCGTTTCGAGACCGCCCTCGCCCGGCTGGAGGGCACCGGGAGCGCGGTCGCCTTCGCCAGCGGGATGGCCGCCCTGAGCGCGGTCCTGCTCGCCCGCGCCTCCCTGGGCCTGCGTCACGTCGTCGCCGTACGCCCCCTCTACGGCTGCAGCGACCACCTCCTGACCGCCGGGCTCCTCGGCTCGGAGGTCACCTGGACCGACCCGGCCGGCATCACGGACGCGCTGCGCCCCGACACCGGCCTGGTCATGGTCGAGTCACCGGCCAACCCGACCCTCGCCGAGGTCGACCTGCGGGCCGTCGCCCACGCCTGCGGCTCGGTCCCGCTGCTCGCCGACAACACCTTCGCCACCCCGGTGCTCCAGCGTCCCGCCGAACACGGCGCCCGACTGGTCCTGCACAGCGCCACCAAGTACCTCGGCGGGCACGGGGACGTACTGGCGGGTGTGGTCGCCTGCGACGAGGAGTTCGCGGGACTGCTCCGCCAGATCCGCTTCGCCACCGGAGGCGTCCTGCACCCCCTGGCCGGCTACCTCCTCCTGCGCGGCCTGTCCACGCTCCCGGTCCGGGTCCGGGCGGCCTCCGCGACCGCCGCCGAACTCGCCCGCCGGCTCACCGCCGACCCGCGCGTCGCCCGCGTCCACTACCCGCGTCTGGGCGGCGCGATGATCGCCTTCGAGGTGCACGGCGACCCGCACGAGGTGATCGCGGCGGTCCGCCTGATCACCCCGGCGGTGAGCCTCGGCAGCGTCGACACCCTCATCCAGCACCCGGCGTCCATCAGCCACCGCATCGTCGCCGCGGACGACCGCAGGGGAGCGGGCGTGAGCGACGGACTGCTGCGTCTCTCGGTGGGCCTGGAGGACGTGGAGGACCTGTGGACCGACCTGGACGAGGCGTTGGGGGCGCTTGCGCACCCCCTCCAGGGCCGCGGGGAACTGCGCGACAGATCACGACGCACCTGAACCCGCGAGCGATCCCGCACGCCCACGGCGCTCAGGCGTTCCCCGACTCGCCGGAGTGAGAGAACGACTCCGCGGCCACCCCCACGGAATCCAGCCGAGCCGTGATCACCAGAGTCCCTTCCTCGATCTGGTAGTCCAAGGGCAGCCCAAGACCACGCATCGCGGCGACCATCCCCGTGTTCGAGGACTGCGTCACGGCGTACACACTCGTGCACCCAGCCTCGACAGCCATCCCCACCAGCCGCTCGAGCAGCTCACGCCCGATCCCCCGCCGCTGCCACTGGTCCTCCACGAGCAGCGCCACCTCGGTCTCGTCCCCGTCCCACATGAGGTGACCCAGCCCGACGATCCGCCCGGACGGCGTCCACACCGCGAGGGTGCGTCCGAACCGGGGGCTGAGCAGGTGGTTGAGGTAGCGGTCGGCATCACCGACGGGCCCGTGGTACCGCCGGCCGAGCGTCCGCGCCGAGCACCGCTCGTGCATCGCCCTGGCCGCCTCCAGGCAGCCGGTGTCGGCCCGGCGTACGGTGATGTCGTCGCCCTCGGGCAGCGTCAGCACGTCCTGACCGCGCGGGATCCGCGGGCCGAGCCGGGCGTCCAGTTCGACCAGGGCACGCGCGCGGGCGAACTCGGTCGGGGTGAACGGCAGATACGGCCGCTCCACGGTGATCACTCCGCCTTCCGGCGCCCGCAGGCGCATCACGGTGTCCTCCAGCACCCCTTCGACGGGCACGTCGCCCGGTCCCCGGCCGCCGCCGACGGGTGTGCCGGGCAGCGAGCGGATCGTGCACCGGCCGAGGAGCTGGCGCAGCGCGAGCGGCAGTTCGGCCGCGTCGAGGGCGGTGCGGGTGGCGAGCCCGAGGATCCGGGTCGGCGCGTCCACCAGGTCGTGGGCGTCGGCCCGCTCGATCCAGGTGCCCGTGCCGCCCCCGTCGGCGACGGCGCGGGTGATGTCGGCCGAGGCCAGCGCCGCCGGGGCGCGCAGCAGGAACTCGTCGACGGTGTCCTCGCCCAGCGGATGCGTCTGCAGGCTGAGGATGTCCACCCGGTGCCCCGCCAGCGCGGTGCAGAGCGCGGCCAGGGATCCCGGCGCGTCCTTCACCGTGGTCCTCATGCGCCACAGGGTGCTCTCCCCGCCGACGGCGCCGGGCCCGGCCTGCTCCTCCGAGGGGGAGGGCCGGGCACCGGTATCGCTCGTGGGCGGCGGGTCTTCGTGGCGTCGTGCCCTCCACGGGGCCTTGAAGAACGCGGAGAGCGCGGCGATTTTCACGTCAGACAGGTTTCGACTCATGCAGCCACTGTGGAGGAACGGTGTTGCGTGATCACGAACGGCTTGTGACTGACGGGTAAAGGCCGCTAATGCCCGTTTTGTTAATTCTTCTACGACTACTGCCCCGCGCTCACTGCCCCACGCGCCCCGGCTGCAGCACCTGGGTGAACAGCACGGTGCCGTCCTGCTCGCGCAGCCGGACCGTCAGCTCCCCGCTGTCGCCGTCGATGTCGACCTCGCCGAAGAACTGGTAGCCGCCGGCCGGGGACACGTTGGACGCGGTCGGAGCCTTCACGAACACCCGCTCCGGGCCGAAGGTGTTGTCCAGCGCGTTGGCCGGGAAGGCGCCCGCGTTGAGCGGGCCGGAGACGAACTCCCAGAACGGCTCGAAGTCGGTGAACGCGGCCCGCGAGGGCTGGTAATGCTGGGCGGAGGTGTGGTGCACATCGGCGGTCAGCCACACCGTGCCGGTGATCCGGCGGTGCTTCACGAACCGCAGCAGCTCGGCGATCTGCAGCTCACGGCCGAGCGGGGCGCCCGGGTCGCCCTGCGCCACGGCCTCGATGTTCGCCCTGCCCTCGGTGGCGTCCGGCACGACCAGGCCGAGCGGCATGTCGGCGGCGATCACCTTCCACACCGCGCGCGAGCGCGACAGCTCCCGCTTGAGCCACTCCAGCTGCTCCCGGCCGAGGATGCCCTGCGGGTCCACCGTCTGGTCGTCGGGCGAGTTGGCGTTGCGGTACGTCCGCATGTCCAGCACGAACACGTCGAGCAGCGGGCCGTGTCGCAGCACGCGGTGCACCCGGCCCTCCTCGCGGCCCGGCCGGAGCGTCGAGATCGGGAAGTACTCGCTGAACGCCCGGCGGGCGCGCGCCGCGAGGACGTCGACGCTCTTCTCGGTGTAGCGGGTGTCGGAGGCGGCGATCACCTCGCCCGGGTACCAGTTGTTGCGGACCTCGTGGTCGTCCCACTGGATGATCGACGGCACCTGGGCGTTGAACCGGCGCAGGTTCTCGTCCAGCAGGTTGTAGCGGAAGTTGCCGCGGAACTCCGCGAGGGACTCGGCCACCTTGGACTTCTCCTCGGTGACGATGTTCCGCCAGAGGGAGCCGTCGGGCAGCGCCTGGGTCGCGGTGAGCGGGCCGTCGGCGTAGATGTTGTCGCCGCTGCAGAGGAAGAAGTCGGGGTCGAGCTTGGCCATCGCGTCGTAGATGCGGTAGCCGCCGAGCTCGGGGTTGATGCCCCAGCCCTGGCCGGCCAGGTCGCCGGACCACAGGAAGCGCACCCCGCGCCGGCGGCCGGCGGGCACCGTGCGGAAGGTGCCGGTGACCGGCTCGCCGGTGCGGCGCGGGTCGTCCGGGTCGGCCAGCAGCACGCGGTAGTGGATCTGCTCGCCCGTGGGCAGGCCGTGCAGCCGGGTCGTGCCGGTGAAGTCGGTACCGGCGCCGAGCAGCGGGCCGTGCCACCGCCGCGCGTGCCGGAACGACTCGGTGGCGGCCGTCTCGACGATCATCCGTGCCGGACGGTCCGACCGCACCCACACCAGACCGGAGTCCGAGGTCACGTCCCCGGTCTGCACACCCCAGTCGGCCCGGGGCCGTCCGGACAGGGCCAGGGCCGGCGCCGCGCCGGCCGCGACGGGCAGGGTCAGGGCCGCGGACGCGGCCAGCGAGCCGCGCAGGACACTGCGGCGCCCGGGCAGGGGAAGGTGGGACATGGGTGGGCCTCCAGGGGCGGGATCCGGCCGATGTGCACCGCCACAACTACTGGGGCGCCGCAGCGCACACGCAAACCCCAAGTGAACAACTACCGGCACCCCCGCGGGAGTCGCCCCGCCCACACCGGGGAGCGGCTCCCCGCATCGGCGGCATCCCGCTCCCGCGCGGGCCGCCGCCGGCCCTGGCCTGTCCCGGTCGCCCAGGCCGGCTTCCGGCTCACCTCGTGTCGGGCCCCTACCGGACCCGGTCGGTCTCCGGTCCGCTCCCGGTCGTGCGATGCCCCGCCGTCGGTTGCCCTCGGAGCATCCACCCCTGGTTCTTCACGGGACCGGTTCCCCCGGTCGGCGCGTCACCCGACCGGCGTAACCTCAGCTGCTCGCGTCCAGGATGACGCGGGCCACCAGCGCCGGGTCGTCGTTCATCGGGCAGTGGCCGCAGCCGGGGAGGCGTACCAGGCGGGCGGCCGGGATGATCTGCTTGGCGCGGATGCCCTGGCGGCGTACCAGCAGCCAGTCGCGGGTGCCCCAGCCGACGGTGACCGGGATGCCGGGGATGTCGTCGGTGAACTGCACGGTGGTGCCCGCCCGCAGGGTCTCGTCGAAGCCGGTGGCCTGCGCCAGTGCGAGCGTCTCGGCGACCACGGCCTCGGGCGCGCGCCGGCCGGGGCGGGCGTAGATGGTGCTGGTCAGGGCCGTGCGGCCGGCCGCCGTACGGGACAACCGCTCGACCAGGGGGAGCGGGAGCCGGCGTGAGATGTGCCGCATGGTGAGCAGGACGCCGAAGGCGTACCGCCGTTCGGCCTCCGACCAGAACCCGGCGGGGGACAGGGCGGTGACGGACCGTACGAGCTTCTCGCGGCCGAGTTCCAGGGCCAGCAGACCACCGAGGGAGTTGCCCGCGACATGCGGCCGTTCGAGCTCCAGCGCCTCGCAGAAGGCGGCGAACACGGCGGTCGTGGTCGGCAGGTCGTAGGCGAGCCCGTCCGGCAGCGCCGGGGAGACGCCGAAGCCCGGAAGGTCCACGGCGATGACGTCGCGTTCGGCGGCCAGGATGTCCACCACCGGGTCCCAGGCCTGCCGGTGATGGCCGATCCCGTGCAGCAGCAGGAGCGGCTCGCCGCGGCCCGTGCGCTCGTAGGAGACGGAGACCGGCTGCGGGCCACTCGGCGTGGTGACCGGGAAGGAGACGGTGGCGGGCATGGGGGAGCTCCTCGTCTGGACGGACCGGCGAACGTCGTAGACAGCTTGTCAGCAATTGCTACCGACGGGTAGCCCCAAGGGTGCCCGGGTCAACGGGGTGTGTGCAGCTCCAGGTTGAAGTCCGCGTGCCCGAAGTGGCGCATGAGGTTCAGCCACAGCGGCAGCCACATCTCCACACTCCGCGCCGCCTGGATGCCGCCCAGGTCGAGCACCCGGTCCGCCGGCCATCCGAACTCTCCGAGCAACTCCGTGACCTGCGCCTTCGCCTCCGCGTCCGCGCCGCACACGAAGATCTGGTGCCCCCCCGGCACCCGCCCGGGATCGACCATCACCTGACAGTTGACCGTGTTCAGCGACTTCACCACGCGCGCGTCCGGGAACGCCCGCTGGATCTGCTCGCCCACGCTGTCCGACTCCACCGGCGACAGCCGCACCTCGCCGTCCTCGAACGACAGCGGATTGGAGACGTCCAGCAGGACCTTCCCGGCGAGATGGTCCGCCCCGGCCGCCTCCAGCGCCGCGAGCGCCACCTGCCCGCCCACCGCGTTCACGACCACCTCGGCGCCCGCGGCGGCCTCGGCGAACGTACCGGCGGCGGCACCCGTGCTCGCGGCCCACTCCTGGCCCACCGGGTTGTCCTTCGTACGCGAACCCAGCGTCACCTGGTGGCCCAGTTCCACCAGCTTCCCGCCGAGCGTACGACCGACCTGCCCCGTGCCCAGCACCCCGTACCGCATGGCGACCTCCCGTTTCCGCACGACTGCCGACTCGGTCATTGTGTGCCGGGAGCCCGGATTCCGCCCGGAGGATTGGTCTTGACCAAGGGTGGGGGTCGCCCTATGGTCGCAGAGAAGTACAACAACCTTTAATAAACAAGGGCGCGAAATACGCCGCCGGACCACGGCGATTGCGGAGGACAGGGTGGGGACCACGCAACTGGAATCGGTGCCGGAACCGAAGTACTGGCATCTCAAGACCGTGCTCAGCGAGGCGCTCGACTCCGAGTTCGCCGTCGGCGAGATCCTGCCGAACGAGCGCGAGCTGGCCGCCCGCTTCGGTGTCGCCCGTGCGACGCTGCGCCAGGCCCTGGAGCAGCTCGAACTGGAAGGCCGGCTGCAGCGCCGCCGCGGCGTCGGCACGACCGTCGCACCGCCCCGGATGGGCGTGGCCGTCGGCTCGGAGCGGCAGGCCTGGCCGGGCAGCGGGGACGACGCCTGGAGCTGCGTCGACTGCGCCCTCGCGGTCCCGCCCGCCGCCGTCGCCACGGCCCTGGAGACCCCGCGCGAGGAGGCCGTGCACGTGGTGCGCCGCTCGCGCGTCTCCCACGGCCAGCCGGTCGCCGCCGAACTCCTCTACGTCCCGGCGGCCTCGGTGCCGGACCTGACCGCGATCGACACCCCGTCCGAAGCGGCACGCGCGCGTGCGGTGCTGCGCGAACTGCAGCACCTGGACCTGCAGGGCCAGGACCGGGCCGTGGAGCTGGGCTCGGCCCGCGCGGACGACGCCAGGGAACTCGACCGGCTGCCCGGCGCCCCCGTCCTCCTCGTCACCACCCGCTTCTTCGCGGGGGGCCGTACCGCCGCCCTCTCCGTCGCCACGTATCGCGCTGACACGTGCCGCCTGACGTTCGGCGCCTCGGGCGGTGTGGAGATACACCACGGGCCCGAACCGGAACGCCAGGCGTCCTGACGGCCGAAGCCCGCGCCCCGGAACTCCTCCGGGGCGCGGCGCGTTTCACCGGTGACGCCCGGTCACCTGCGGGCCGTGACCGTCCCCTCCACCGCGAACAGCTGCTCCTCCACATGGTCCAGCGCCAGCCGCAGCGCCCCCGTCGCCACCGCCGCCTCTCCCAGCATCGACAGCGCCACCCTCGGCGGCCGCAGACAGTAGCGCGCCAACTCGCGCCGCAGCGGCTCCAGTACGTCGTCCATCCCGGCCGCCCAGCCGCCGACGACGACCAGCTCCGGATCGAGGGCGAGGACCAGCGCGGCCACGTCGTGGACGAGCCGCTGGATGAACCGGTCCACGGCCGCCCGCGCCTGCTCGTCGCCCTCACGGGCCCGGGCGAACACCTTGGCCACCGCCTGCTCGTCCAGCGGATGCAGCGGCTCCCCCGTCGTGGACAGCAGGGTCTCCGGCGTCACCTCCCGCCCCAGCAGATGCAGCGCCCCGATCTCCCCGGCCGCCCCGCCGTACCCCCGGTGCAGCCGTCCGCCGATCAGCGACCCGGCGCCCGGGCTCAGCCCGGCCAGCACGAACACGACGTCGTCGGACTCCCTGGCCGACCCCTTCCAGTGCTCGGCGACGGCCGCCGCGTTGGCGTCGTTCTCCACCAGCACCGGACACTTGAAGGAACGGCCCAGCCGGTCGCCGAGCCGCAGCCCCGTCCACTCGGGCAGCGCCGTGCCCAGCCGCACGGTTCCGTCCGCCTCGACTATGCCGGGCGTGGCGACCCCGACCGCCCGCAGGGAGTCGCGCGGGACACCGGCCCGGCGCAGGAGTTCGGCGACCGCGGCGCGCAGCCGCTCCAACCGCTCGTCCGCGGACGCCGTCTCGTCGACGTCCTTGGCCTGTGAGCCCAGCAGCCGCCCGTCCAGGTCGGCCAGCAGGGCCGCCACCCGGTGCGGGCCGATCTCCAGACCCAGCAGATGCCCGGCCTCCGCGCGGAACCGGAACCGCCGCGCCGGCCGCCCCTGCCGCCGGGCGACGCTCTCGTCGGCCGCCTTCTCCACGACGAGCCCCGCCGCGATGAGATCCTCGACGACCCCCTCGACGGTCGGCCGGGACAGCCCGGTCACCCGGGTGATCTCCGTGAGCGTCGCACAGTCCGTGGCACGCAGCGCGTGCAGCACCACCGCGGAGTTGATCCTGCGCAGCAGCGAGGGGTCCCCGCCGGTCAGCCGCCCCAACGTCCGTCCTCCCAGCTCGTGCGCGTGTTGGGCGGATCGTACTCGGCGGGGACCTGCCGGGCGAGTGCGGAATCCGTACCGATGCGGTCACCGACCGTCTCAACCCGGCGCCACGAAGCCCGACTCGTACGCGGTGATCACCGCCTGGACGCGGTCCCGCGCCCCCAACTTCGCCAGCACCGCGCTCACATGCGACTTCACCGTCTCCGTGCCCACCACCAGCTGCCGCGCGATCTCCGCGTTGGACAGCCCGCGCGTCATCAGCCGCAGCACCTCGGCCTCCCGCTCGGTCAGCCGGGCCCGCTCCAAGGTGTCCCGGGCCGCGCGGTTGCCGCCCACCGCGCCGTACTCGGCGGCCAGCCGCCGTACCGACGACGGGAACAGCAGCGACTCGCCCTCCGCGACCAGCCGTACCGCGTGCACGATCTCGGCGGGCCGGGCCCGCTTCAGCAGGAACCCGTCCGCGCCCGCCCGCAGCGCCTCGTACACGTACTCGTCGTTCTCGAAGGTCGTCACGACCAGGATCTTCGGCGGCCCGTCCACCGTCCGCAGCACCGCGCGGGTGGCCTCGATACCGTCCATCAGCGGCATGCGTACGTCCATGGCGACCACGTCGGGCCGCAGTCGCCGCACCAGCGGGATCACCGCGGCCCCGTCCGCCGCCTCTCCCACGACCTCGATGTCCCCCTGCGCCTCCAGCACGGCCCGCAGACCCGCACGGACCAGGGGTTCGTCGTCGACGAGGAGTACGGTCACCGGCATCCGGCCAGCGTAGATCAGCGCAACGGCAGCTCCGCCCGCACCTGCCAGTCGCCCGCGTCCGGACCCGTCGAGGAGTGTCCCCCGAGCAGGGCCGCGCGCTCGCGTATCCCACGCAGCCCGCTGCCCCGCCCGGGGCCCTGTATGGAGGCCGCCAGCGGATTGCGCACCTCCAGACGCAGGGTGTCCTCCGCGACGCCCACGCGGACCCGGACCGGGACGGCTCCCGCGTGCCGCAGCACATTGGTCAGCGCCTCCTGGAGGATCCGGTAGCCCTCCCGGGAGACCGGTCCCGGCACGGTGTCCAGCGGGCCCGTCAGCTCGGCGTCGACCTTCGCGCCGGACGCCCGCGCGGACTCCAGGAGCCGGTCGGCCTCGGCGAGCGTGGGCCGGCCGCGCACCGGGCGCTCCGCCTCGCGCAGCACCCCGAGCACCCGCTCCAGATCCGCCAGCGCCGACCGCCCCGTGTCCTCGATGGCCGCCAGGGCCCGGTCGGTGAACTCCGCGTCGCCGGCCGCCCGTGCCGCGCCCGCCTGCACCACCGCCACCGTCAGCGCGTGCCCGATGGAGTCGTGCAGCTCCCGCGCGATACGGGTGCGCTCCAACAGCTGCTCGGTCCGCTCCTCCAGGGCGGCGAGCCGCTCGGCGGCGGAGGGACCGAGGAGGGCCCGGGCGGCCTCGGTGACCAGCCGGCCGAGGCCGACCACCACGCCGTACAGCACGAAGAGGGGCAGGGGGGCGAGCAGCGCCCAGGCCCAGTGGCCGGGGGCGTCCCGCACGAGGGGGATGTCGCCGCCCGGGTGACCGAGGGCGGCGGCCGTCAGCTCGTAGCAGAGGGCGGGCAGCCAGACGCAGGCGAAGACCGTCGACACGCCCAGCAGCATGCGCACTTCCAGCCACACCACCGTGCGCAACCGGTCGCGCCACGTCGCGGACGGGGCCATCGAGAAGCCCGGGCCGGCCTCGCCGGGCAGAAGCAGCAGCCGCGCCTGCACCCCCTCGCCCCTGCGCACCCCCGGGATCAGACCGACGGGGACGAGCAGCAGCGCGGGCACCCAGGGCCGGGACGGGTCGATGAACATCCAGACGCTCACGACCAGCACCGGCACCCACAGGTGCAGCAGTCGTGTGTACGTCGTCCCCCGCAGCAGCGGGCGCAGCAAGCGGCCCATGCGGACAAGCCTGCCAGGACCCACTGACAACGGACCTCCCCCGAGCGGGGGAGACGCTCTCCCCGGCCGGGGGAGGCCCCGTGCCCCGGCCGGCGGCCAGAGTCGTGGCCATGACCAGCATCGACGTCCACGACCTCACCAAGGAGTACGGCAACCGGCGCGCCGTCGACCGGCTCACCTTCGGCGTCCGGCCCGGCCGGGTCACGGGCTTCCTCGGCCCCAACGGCGCCGGCAAGTCCACCACCCTGCGCCTCGTCCTCGGTCTCGACCGGCCCACGTCCGGCACCGCCACCGTCGGCGGCCGCCCCTACGTCACCCTCCCGGACCCCCTCCGCCGGGTCGGCGCCCTGCTCGACGCACAGGCCGCGCACGGCTCCCGGACCGGCCGCGACCACCTCCTCGCCCTCGCCGCGAGCAACCGCGTCCCGGCCCGCCGGGTGGACGAGGTCCTGGAGGAGACCGGCCTCGCCCCGGCCGCACGCCGGCGGGTGCGGACGTACTCCCTCGGCATGCGCCAGCGCCTCGGCATCGCCGCCGCCCTGCTCGGCGACCCCGAAGTGGTCCTGCTCGACGAGCCGTCCAACGGCCTCGACCCCGAAGGCATCGTCTGGATCCGCGGGTTGCTGCGCGGACTCGCCGCCGAGGGCCGCACGGTGCTGGTCTCCAGCCACCTCATGAACGAGACCGCCTCGTTCGCCGACCACCTCGTCGTCCTGGGCCGGGGCCGGCTGCTGGCCGACACCCCGCTGCGGGACTTCATCGACGCGCGCGTGCACCCCCGCGTCCGCATCCGCACGACGGACCCCGCCACCCTGCGGACCGTACTCGCCCGGCACGGCCACGAGGCCGAGGAACACCCCGAAGGGCACTGGACGGTGTCCCCCGCGCGCGTGGACGACATCGGCGCCCTCGTCTCCGCCGCCGGAGTGCCCCTGCTCGAACTGACCACGGAGGAAGGCACGCTGGAGCAGGCCTACCTCGACCTCACCGCCGCCGACGCGGAGTTCGCGGCTCCGCAGCCCCGTCTGCACCAGGAGGCCTGACCATGACCCCGTCGGACTTCACGCCTGCGCTCCACTCCGAGTGGATCAAGATCCGTACGCTGCGGTCGCAGACCGGCGCCCTGTGCGCGGTCCTCGTCGCCACGGTGGCCTTCTCGGTGCCGGCCGGTGCCCACGGTTCCGCCTCCGACCCGCTCTTCTCCGTCTTCTTCGGGGTGAGCTTCGGCCAGATCGCGGCAGTCGTCTTCGGTACGACGGCCGTGTCCGCCGAGTTCCAGGGCGGTGCGCTGAGGGTGTCGCTGGCGGCCGTACCGCGGCGGGGCCGCTGGTTCGCCGCCAAGCTGACGGCGATCGCCCTGCCCGTCCTGGCCGTCGGCCTGGTCACGGGCCTGGCGACCCTGGTGGTGGGCAGCGCGACGCTCGGCGACCGGGCGGACGTCCCGGGCCCGGCCGACGGCCTGCGCGCGGTGGCCGGATGCGCCCTCTACCTGACGTTGATGGCGCTGCTGGCCGCCGGACTGACGGCGGCGCTGCGCAGCGGGACGGGGGCGCTCAGCATCCTGATCCCGTTCCTCCTCGTCGTGTCCTTCGTCGTCGGTGACATGTCCGGCAACGCCGCCGACCTCCTGCCCGACCGGGCCGGCCAAGTGGCGCTCCACAGCAGCTGGGACGGCAGCCTAGGGCCCTGGTCCGGGCTCGCGGTGACGGCCCTGTGGGCGGCGGCCGCGGTCACGGCGGGAGCGTGGCGGCTGCGGCGCAGGGACGCCTGAGCGGAGTGCGGGACTGACGGGCCACCAATTGTCAGTGGCGGCGGGTTTACTGGATCCATGGACATCGAGAGGTTGCTCGCCGGTCCCGGCGACCGCACCGCCGCCTTAGCGACCAGCCACGGTCTCGGGGCGGCGGACGCCGCGGTGCGCGTCGCGGAGGCGGAGCGGATCCATGAGGAGAGGGATGACCTGGCCGGGAAACTGACGCGGAGATGGGGCGCGCCGGAACACATCGGCCTGCAGACGGTACGGCTGCGGACCGCGAGCGAGCAGATACCCGCGCCCTGGGCCGAACTGAGCCTGCGGGTGGGAGACGTGTACCTCTGGCAGGTCGCCGAGCACGGCCGCTGGGTCGCCCTGGGCGTGGCCGACCTCGACCCGGACGACGAGATAGAACTCCTCCTCGTCGTCACCGAGACCGACCCGCCCTGACCGCCGCTCAGTCCTGCGCCGCACAGCCCCCTGCGTCGCTCAGCCCTCTGCGTCGCTCAGCCCTCTGCGTCGCTCAGCCCTCTGCGTCGCTCAGTCCTCCGCTGCCACCCGCAGCCGGGCGAACTCCTCCGCCATCGTCGCCGCCGTCCAGTGGGCGTTGAGTCCGCTGGGATTGGGCAGCACCCACACGCGGGTCCGTCCGATCACCCGCTCCTGCGGCCCCACCGAGGCCCTCCGGTCCTCGAAGGCGGCCCGGTAGGCGGTCACGCCGACCACCGCCAGCCAGCGCGGCTCCAGCCGGGTCACCTTCTCCGTGAGCAGCCGCCCGCCCTCGCGGTACTCCTCGGCGCTCAGCTCGTCGGCCCGCGCGGTCGCCCGCGCCACCACGTTCGTGATGCCGAGGCCGTACGACAGCAGTTCGCCCTGCTCGGCCGGCTTCATCAGCCTCGGTGCGAAACCGGACAGGTGCAGCACGGGCCAGAAGCGGTTGCCCGGACGGGCGAAGTGGTGACCGGTCGCCGCCGTCATCAGCCCCGGGTTGATGCCGCAGAACAGCACACGCAGACCGCCCGCGACGACGTCCGGTACCAGACGGTCGCGGGCGGCCTCCAACTGCTCCGGGGTGAACCGGGTCAGAGGATCGCCCCGGGGGTGTAACCGGCCGCCTCCGGACGCTGCTTCACGATCTCCTCGATCCGGCCGACGACCGTGGCGACCTGCGCGGCCGCCGCGCCCGTGAAGGACAGCTTGTCGGCCATCAGGGCGTCCAGCTCGGCGCGGTCGAGCGGCAGACGCTCGTCGGCGGCCAGCTTGTCCAGCAGCTCGTTGCGCTCGGCGCCCTGCTCGCGCATCGCGAGGGCGGAGGCGACGGCGTTCTCCTTGATCGCCTCGTGCGCGAGCTCACGGCCCACGCCCGCGCGCACCGCGCCCATCAGCACCTTGGTGGTGGCGAGGAACGGCAGGTAGCGGTCCAGCTCCCGGGCCACGACCGCGGGGAAGGCGCCGAACTCGTCGAGCACCGTCAGGAACGTCTCCAGCAGGCCGTCCAGCGCGAAGAACGCGTCCGGCAGGGCCACCCGGCGCACCACCGAGCAGGACACGTCGCCCTCGTTCCACTGGTCGCCCGCCAGCTCGCCGGTCATCGACGCGTAGCCGCGCAGGATGACCATGAGGCCGTTGACGCGCTCGCAGGAGCGGGTGTTCATCTTGTGCGGCATCGCCGAGGAGCCGACCTGGCCGGGCTTGAAGCCCTCGGTGACCAGCTCGTGGCCCGCCATCAGCCGGATCGTCTTCGCGAGCGAGGAGGGGGCGCCGGCGAGCTGCACCAGCGCGGTCACGACCTCGTAGTCCAGCGAGCGCGGGTAGACCTGGCCCACGGAGGTGAACGCCTGCGAGAAGCCCAGGTGGCCCGCGATCCGGTCCTCCAGCTCCGCGAGCTTGCCCGCGTCACCGCCCAGCAGGTCCAGCATGTCCTGTGCCGTCCCGACCGGGCCCTTGATGCCGCGCAGCGGGTAGCGGCCGAGCAGCTCCTCGACCCGGCCGTACGCCACGAGCAGCTCGTCGGCGGCCGTCGCGAAGCGCTTGCCGAGGGTGGTGGCCTGCGCGGCCACGTTGTGCGAGCGGCCGGCCATGACCAGCTCGCCGTACTCGCCGGCCAGCTTGCCGAGGCGCGCCAGCACGGCCACCGTGCGGTCGCGGACCAGCTCCAGCGAGAGGCGGATCTGCAGCTGCTCGACGTTCTCCGTGAGGTCGCGGGACGTCATGCCCTTGTGGACCTGCTCGTGCCCGGCGAGGTCGTTGAACTCCTCGATCCGCGCCTTCACGTCGTGCCGCGTGACCTTCTCGCGCTCGGCGATGGACGCGAGGTCGACGGTGTCGAGGACACGCTCGTAGTCGGCGATCGCCGCGTCCGGCACCTCGATCCCGAGGTCCTTCTGGGCCCGCAGTACGGCGAGCCAGAGCTGACGCTCCAGCTTCACCTTCTGCTCGGGCGACCAGAGCGTGGCGAGCTCGGCGGAGGCGTAGCGTCCGGCGAGGACGTTCGGGATGCGGGGCTTGGCGGGCGCAGAAGTCACGTGTACGGATTCTACTGGCGATTCGTGCAGGCCAGCGACACGGTCCCGTTCGGCGGATCCTACGAGACGGGCGTCACCCGAGGGTGTCTCCCGGAGGACTTGGCCCACGTGGGCCGCCGCTGGACCCTCGGCGGCTGGGGCCCCCGGCAGCCGCTCCCCTGTAAAACCCCTTGGCGCCGCCCTGCGCGGGACCCCAATCCGAGCGCCAAGGAGCACCACCCCCGATGGCCGTCAAGCCTCTCATGGACCTCTGCCTGCGCAAGAGCAAGAATTTGCTGGCTAAAAGGCGGACACCAAGCGCCCCGACTTCGACAAGGCGCTAGCGGCGCTACGAAACCGTGAGACCTGAAAGCTGGAGCGCGAAATGAGATCAAACGCAACGGAGGAGGCGCCCCCTATGGACGGCCTTCGCTCGGTGGCGTGAGATCAGCCGCTGCCCCACCAGCTTGGCGACGTCGGCCGCGGGACCGTCGCCGATCTACGCCGATGGCCGCCAGCAGGTCCGAGCGCTCTGGGAAATATCGGTGGACGGTCGTACGTCCCACTCCGGCGGCCGCGGCGACCTCGCTGAGCGACGCGGTCGGGTCGGTTGCGAGGAGGGTGATGGCCGCGTCGAGGATGGCGCGCCGAGTTATGGAACATATGAACCTGAAAACGGCCGCACCGCGGTTGCGGATCCTCTGGTCGTTCGCCCGACCCCACAAGGGCTCGTTGGCCCTGGCTCTGGCTTTGGGCCTCGTGGGGTCGGCGCTCGGACTGGCCACGCCCATGGTCACGAAGGGGGTGATCGACGCGCTGGGCGGATCGGCGTCGCTGCGGGCGCCGGTACTCACCCTGCTGGGACTGCTGGTGGTCGGCAGCGCCGTCACGTACTGGCAGTGGACACTGCTCGGCGAACTGGGTGAGCGCGTGGTGCTCGGGGCACGCGAATCGATGGTGCGGCGCTTCCTGAAAGCCACCGTGCCCTCCGTCACCCGGCGCCCGCCGGGCGAACTCGTCACCCGCGTCACCTCCGACACGGTCCTGCTGCACGAGGCAGCCACCGGCACCCTGGTCAACTTGATCAACGCCACGGTCATGCTGATCGGGACCCTCACCCTGATGGGCGTGCTCGACCTCGTGCTGCTGGGGACGACCGCAGCGGCCGTGATGGTGGTCGCCGTCCTGTTCGCCACCCTGATGCCCGGAATCGCCGCCGCCCAGCAGCACGCCCAGGAGCACCTCGGGCGGCTCGGCGGCACACTGGAGGGCGCCCTGCGCGCCGTCCGGACCGTGAAGGTCAGCCGAGCCGAGGCCCGCACCGCCGAGCGCATCCTGTCCGACGCGCGCTCCGCCGCCGAGCAGAGCGTCCGCGCGGTCCGCCGCGAGGCGCTGGCCTGAACGATCGCCTCGTCCGGTATCGAGCTGGCGATTGTTCTCGTCCTTGGCGTGGGCGCCTGGCGAGTCGCCGACGGGCACCTGGGAATCTCCAGCCTCATCGCATTCCTGCTGTACGCGTTCGGCCTGATGGACCCGATCAACGAACTGAGCCAGAACGTCACGGCGCTCCAGTCGGGTATCGCCGCGGCGGAGCGTATACGGGAGATCGACGAGATGCAGGCGGAAGGGGAGGCGGACGGCCTGGCGGAAGGTGTTCCCAGCGGACCGGCGCTGTCGGTAGGGCCGATGCCGGAGAGTCCGGTGCTGGAGCTGAAGAACGTCAGCGTCGCCTACGGCCCGGACGCCGAGGCGGCAGTGCGGGACGTGGCACTGGTAGTCCCGCGACGCGGGCACACTGCGATCGTCGGACAGTCAGGCGCGGGCAAGACGACCCTCTTCTCTCTGATCCTGCGGTTTCTGGAGCCGGCACAGGGCGAACTGCTCCTGGACGGCCGCCCGTACCGCGAACACAGTCATCACGAGATCCGCGCGCGCCTCGCCTACGTCGAGCAGGACACCCCGATCGTCCCGGGAACGATCCGGGACAACCTGCTGCTCTCCCGTCCTGACGCGACGGACGCGGAACTGCAGCAGGTCCTGCACGAGGTACGGCTCACCGAGAAGATCAACGCCCTGGACGACGGCCTCGACACCCCCCTGTCCGGCACGACCGTCTCAGGCGGCGAACGCCAGCGAATCGCTCTGGCCCGAGCCCTGCTCCGCACCCCGGACGTACTGCTCCTGGATGAGGCCACGGCTCAGCTCGACGGCTTGACCGAGGCCGCCGTCCAGGACTGTGTCCGCGTCCGCGCGGCCCGCGGTGCCGTCATCACCATCGCCCACCGGCTGTCGACCGTGATCGATGCCGACACCATCGTGGTGATGGAGGGCGGCAGTATCCGCACCCGCGGTACCCACGAGGAGCTCCTCGCGACGGACTCCCTCTACCGCGACCTGATAGAAGCTCTGCGTATCGCAGCCGACCCCGCGGCCGCCCGAAACGCCCCAGAGCGCGTACGACACCCGCTGACGCCGGCTGGCGACGCCATCCGTGGCATCGCGTGATCAAACACTTCTGTCAGGACCTCTTATGCTGCGGTTGGTGGCATCCGATCGCAGCCTGTACCGGCCACCTACCCCTCGGACTGAGAGGTGGACAGGCCGGCTCTGTACATGGTGACTACTGGTGACGGTGAGAAAACGACCTGGCGGCCCGCGTGAGATCGCGGACGTCGCCTTTGCCCCGCCGGTCGGCATTCCGACCGGCGTCGAGGTCATGTCTCTGGCGCAGCTGAGGGAGCGCGCCGCCGTCCGCATGGCCGGAGTGGGGTTGAGGACACCTCAGCGGCCGACGTTCCACCACCTGATCACTCTCTCCAGCGGCTCCTTGTGGCACACGGTGGACTTCACCGCCTACGCCCTCAAGCCGGGCTCGTGGCTGTGGGTCCGGCCCGGCCAGGTGCAGCAGTGGGGTGATCTGCACGAGGCCGAGGGCACCCTTGTTCTCTTCGAGCGCGATTTCGTCGATCCGGGCACCGTCGCAGCCGCGCGCGTGGATGATCCGCACGCACCCGTGCTCCAGGTCCCCGACCTCGACGACGGCCACGCGTTGGAGGTGGCCGTGCATCATCTGGCACTCGAGTTCCAGGCGCTGCGCGGCATTCCGCTGGAAGCGCATGTGGCGGTGCTGCGTCACCTGCTGGCAGTTCTGGTGCTGCGCCTTTCACAGCGCACCATGCCGGTCGGCAGCCCGGCCCCGGAGCCGGGAGAGACCTTCGTGCACTTCCGTGACGCGGTCGAACGCGACTTCACCCGGACGCGGCGCCTGGAGGACTACGCCCACACCCTGGGCTACTCGCCCCGTACCCTCTCCCGGGCCACGCTGGCCGGTGCGGGGGTGGGAGCGAAGGAGTTCATCGACCGGCGGGTGATCCTGGAGGCCAAACGCCTCCTGGCGCACGGCGACCAGTCGGCGTCCCGGATCGCGGCGCAGCTGGGCTTCACCAGTGCCACCAATTTCAGCAAGTACTTCCAGCAGCGCACCGCTCAGTCTCCGATCGCTTTCCGCGCGAGCGTGCGGGGCCGCTCGGAGGAGAGTGGCGGGGGCGATGTGCCCGGTACCGGCTGACCAGGGCGGGAAGGACTGCCCCTGCGAGCGGTGCCACCAGATAGATCCACAGGTGTGACCAGTAGACGGGCTGGTGGGCCCAGAGGGCGGGGCCGAACTGGCGGGCGGGGTTGGCGGACCCGCCGGTGAGGGTGCCGAGGGTGACGATGACCAGGGCGGTGGCGGCGGGCAGGGCGAGCGGGATCCAGCGCGTCCAGGCGGGGCGGGACATCAGCAGCAGGGCGACGGCGAGGATCGCGGCGGTGGCCGCGGCTTCGACGGTGAACACGGCGGCTGTCGACCAGGCGGGGGTGGGCTGGACCGCGGCGTAGGCCATACGAGCGTCGACGACCGGGCCCCATACGAGGCGGGCCAGGCCGGTGCCGGCCAGGGAACCGGTGAGCTGGGCGGCGACGTACGGCAGGACACGGCGGCCGGGGAAGGCGCCGGTGAGCCACAGGGCGAGGGTGACGGCCGGGTTGAGGTGGCCCCCGGACAGGCGGCCCCATGGGGAGGACAGCGCCCAGGCGAGCGCCGCCCCAACGATCAGGGCCACGGCCGTGAGCTGGAGGTGGGGCCCGGGCAGGGCACGGCTGAGCGGGGAGGCCATGACCCATCGGACGGTGGTGACCAGGGCGAACAGCAGGCCGCCGGTGAGGGCGAACTCCGCGGCGGCCGCGGCCCGGGCGGTCGTGCCGCCCTGGGCCGCGGGCCTCCCGGCGGCACCGGCTCTGCCGGTGCCGCCGCCGGACGCCGTCCCGGTGGCCCGCGGCGCGGGCACTCGGGTGGAGGTGAGCATCGGTCAGCCCCAGGTCATCTCGCCGGTGGCGACCTTGGTGCCCAGGTCCAGGGCCACCAGCAGGCCGAGGTCCGGGTGGCGCTCGAGGAGCGCGGCCTTGAGCGCCTCGGAGTCGTTGCCGCTCGCGGTCAGTTCCTTCTCGAACTCGGCGAGGTAGGTGCGGGTATAGGCGATCACGGAGGCGTCGGTGGGAGAGTCCGCGGCGCGGTGGCCGGCCACCACGAAGCGCGGGGCGAGGCGTTCCATCTCCTCGAGGGTCTCGGTCCAGGCGGTCCGCTCACGCGGCGTGGGGGTGTCGGCGGTCCACACGTGCAGGCCGGCGAAGAGCAGCACCCCGCCCACGACCGCGCGGTCCTCGGGCTGCCACAGGTACTCGGTGCGCCACACGAGGTCCGGGTGGCCGCCGCGGAGCTCGAAGTCGTGGCCCTCGATGCTGACCCGGTCGCCGTCCAGCACCTCTGGGATGATCACTTCGGTGGGCAGGTTGGTGCCCAGGTGCGCCCAGGTCTTGAGCTTCTTCTCCCAGCTGGCCTTGATCCGCTGAACGGTGGTGGCGGTGGCGACGATCCGCACGTCCGGGAACGCCTTGCGGATCACTTCCAGGCCGAAGTAGTAGTCGGGGTCGGAGGTGGTGACCACGACGGTGGTCAGCTCCTTGCCGCTGTCGATGATGTCCGCCAGCACCCGGTGCTGCTCGGCCAGGGTGAACTGGCCGTCGACCAGGAGGGCTTCGCGCTCGCCGGTGATCAGGACGGACGACTTGTGCAGGCCGGTGTCGCCGGCGGTGTGGACGGTGTACGTCAGGGTGGTCGACATGGTGTATCGCCTTTCAGGGTGTTGTTGTAAAGGGGTGGGGTGGGTGGGTTCAGGCGCCTGTGGTGGCGGCCAGGTGCTGGTCCAGGGCGTGGGTGAGCGCGTCGGCCGAGGAGACCGGGCCGCCCAGGCGGTCGGTGCCGTGTGCGGTGTGCAGCAGCAGCGTCGGGTAGCCGTCGACGCCCAGCCGGCGCACCTTGAGGAAGTCGGCCGCCGCCTCCGCACGGGTGGCGGGGGAGGCGTAGGCGGCTGCCACGGCGTCGGCGTCCAGGCCCAGCTCGGCGGCGAGGTCCCGGTAGACCGCGGGGTCGGAGAGGCTGCGGCCGTCGACGTACCAGGCACGCTGCAGCGCGGCTGCGGCATCCAGGGCGTTCGCGCCGGGCTGGCTGCGCAGTGCGACCAGGCCTGTGGCGGCATCGGCGGAGTCCATCACGGCACTGCCGTCCGCCAGCGCGGCACGGTAGCCGTCGCCGAACGTGACGCCGGTCAGCTGGGCGATGCGGTCGTTGGCGCCGGGGATGTGGGGGTAGGCCGACACCGGCAGTGCGCGGGAGCCGGTGAACAGTCCGCCGGACAGCACCCGCAGCTCGATCCGGTCCGCGTTGGTGGTGGCGAACTCGTGCAGGGCCGGGCCGAAGCCGTAGCACCAGCCGCAGTAGGCGTCGAAGGCGTAGGTCAGTGGAATGCGCTCCACGGATTCCATGAGTGTCATCCTTTCCGAATTCCGTCACCCGGCTGCCTGTCTCGGTCGGGTTGACAAGCTCAAAGCTATGGTCGGAAAGGGGGGCTCCCCGGGTGTCAGGACGACACGAGATGGTGAAAAACTGACAGCCTTGTGAGCCTCCGTGCCAACCCGGTCTCCGTAGAGGCTTCCGGGTGATCGTGGCTGAGCCCTGAGGTCGCGCCTCAGTCTTCGGTGAGCTGGTACTCGGTGAGTCGCGCCGTCACCGCGAAATTTGTGCGCAGATAGATCGTCAGCGGGTCGGTGGGGTTCCTGGGGTCCACTTCGAGCCCTACCGCCGTCAGGCCGTCCGCGGCACACGCGTGCAGGGCACGAACCAAGAGCGTCGTCGCGAGCCCACGTCCTCGGTGTACGCGACGGGACCCCAGGCGCGCGATCCACCCTTCGCGGGTTCCTGCCGCGGCCTCGCCTGCGGGCCATTCCTCTGTGTGGAGATAGGCCGCGACCTCGTCACCCGAGGTGGCGACGGCGGACAGGTCCCAGCGGACCTGGCTCTTGTCGACCACCATCTCCTGCCAGTCGTCGGCAGACCAACGTGCCGCACCGGGCTGGTCTTCGAACGCGTCACCGTGCGCGGTGAGGAGGGCGGCTTGGGATGTGTCGTCCGTGTTCCCTGTGATCCCGAAGCGGACCGGGACCTGCGGGGCGTGTTCGGCATGTACCTCCCGACTGCGCTTCAGCATGGCCGGGACGAGAAGAGAACCGATGCCTTGGGCGTGCCGGCGGGGTGTCACCCCGCCGTCGAGCTGGACGGCCTGGAGGGAACCGGTGGGCTCCCGCCCGCTCACGGAGAAGTACGCCACCAGGTCGGTGTCATCGTCTGTGAGGTCACGAAGTTCGATCATCGCGGGCAAGGCTGGAGCAATCGCTGATGCCAGGGATGAGGAGGGCGCGGCGCCCTGCCTGCCTCACGCGTCGGAGAATGCTCCGGCCGCGGCTTCGAAGGCGTCGGCCGCGACACGTTCGAGGGTGCCGGCGTCGTCGTGAAACGCCCAGTACTCGACGGCGGTGGCGGAGGCCACCCCTACCGGCACGTCCACGCAATCCCCGGCCCCGTCCAAGGCGGCACACCCGGAGGGGTCCAGGACCCCCACCGGCCGCCTCTGTGGATCCTGGGCTCATCCGGCTTCGGTGCCCGCCTGGCCGGAGCCCTCGGCCTCCCGTTGGCCTTCGGCCACCACTTCGCCCCGCACAACACCGTCGCCGCCCTGGACCTGTACCGCGAGTCCTTCCACCCCTCGTCGACTCTCGGCTCGCCGTACGCTCTCATCAGCGTCATGACCCTGGCGCGCACGGCTCCGTTCGTACGAACTCATCGCCGACGCGTACGGGTTGCCTGCCGCGCAGCGCAGCTGCGTGACGGGCCCTCCTGAGTCGGGCTCCGGTCCAGCATGAACCGGAGTCCGACGCACGTCACTCCTCAAGGACGACAGCCCGGTGACACGGTGCACCACCCGTACGTCGAGGCCGTCGGCGGATGTCAGCCGAGGCCGTCCGCTCCCACCTGGACGGCGCTTTCGTCGAGCAGGGCGTCCGAAACGGTTTGCGGGTTTCCGTCGAGGTCGAGGACCGGGGTGGCTTCCTTGTACCAGGACTCGATGACGGCGTTGCCCCAGAAGTCGCGGCGGCGGTCGTCGTTCACGTTCCAGCGGTACGTCTCGTGGTCGGGGTCGCCGGTGTAGTAGTCGGAGGTGTAGATCTCCACGCGGTGGCCGTCGGGGTCGCGCAGGTACAGGTAGAAGGCGTTGGAGACGCCGTGCCGGCCCGGGCCGCGTTCGATGTGGTGTTCCTTGCGCACCGCGCCGAACAGGTCCGCGGCGCGCAGCACCTGGTGGGACTCGTGGGTGGCGACGCCGAGGTGGTGCAGGCGGGGTCCGGCGCCGCCGGTGAAGGCGACGTCGTGGACGGTCTGCTTGCGGTACATCCAGGCCGCGTACAGCTCGTGTTCGTCGCCTTCGATGGTCTCGGAGCAGCCGAAGCCGAGGGATTTGTAGTGGGTGTGGGCGGCGGGGATGTCGGGGGTGCAGAGGTTGAAGTGGTCCAGGCGGGCGATCTCGGCGCCGTGGCGCAGGTCGTAGCGTTGGATGAGGCGTTCGGCGCGGTCGATGTCGTGGAAGAACTCGACGGGGAAGCCGAGCGGGTCCACCACCCGTACCGCGTCGCCGATGCCGGGGGTGCCTTCGCCTTTCTTCAGTCGCTTGACCGGTTGGCCGAGTCCGGTGAAGAACCTCTCGGCCTTGTCGACGTCCTCCGGGGTGCGCACCCGGTAGGCGATGTGGTCGAGGGCGGGCTGCTCGCCGCGCCTCAACACCAGGGAGTGGTGGGTGAGTTCGTCGGTGCCGCGCAGGCAGAGGGTGCCGGCGTCCTCGTACTGGACGTGGAAGCCGAGCATGTCGACCCAGAACCAGCGGGCTGCCCCGAGGTCGGTGACGGCCAGCTGCGCGTAGGCGGAGCGGATGACGTCGGGTGCGGTCATGAGCCGGCTCCGAAGCGGGGGGTGTGGACGTCACCGAGGGCGACGTGGACGATCTTCGACTCGGTGTAGAAGTCGATGGAGTGGGCGCCGCCCTCCCGTCCCACCCCTGAGGCCTTGACACCGCCGAAGGGGGTGCGCAGGTCACGGACGTTGTGGGAGTTGAGCCAGATCATGCCGGAGTCGACGGCGTGGGCGATGCGGTGGCCGCGCTTGAGGTCGGAGGTCCAGATGTAGGCGGCCAGACCGAACTGGGTGGCGTTGGCCAGCTCGATCGCCTCGGCCTCGGTGTCGAAGGGTGCGACGGCGACGACCGGGCCGAAGATCTCCTCCTGGAAGATACGGGCGTCGCGCTCGACGTCGGCGAAGACGGTGGGCTGGAGGTAGTTGCCCTCGGTGAGATGGCCGGGGCGGGTGCCGCCCGCGACCAGCTTCGCCTCCTTCTTGCCGATCTCGACATAGTTCAGGACGCGTGTGTAGTGCTCGGGGTGGACGAGTGCGCCGACCTCGGTGGCCGGGTCGGCGGGCAGCCCGACGCGGACGTTCGCCGCCCGCTCGGCCAGCCGGCGGGTGAACTCCTCGTACAGCGGGCGCTCGACGAGGACCCGTGAACCGGCTGTGCAGCGCTCGCCGTTGAGGGAGAACACGCCGAAGACGACGGAGTCGAGGGCGGCTTCGAGGTCGGCGTCGGCGAAGACGACGGCCGGGGACTTGCCGCCCAGCTCCATGGAGGTGGTCTTCAGGTGCTGGGCGCTGGAGCGGATGATGTGGCGGCCGGTGTCGGTGGAGCCGGTGAAGGAGATCAGCGGTACGTCCGGATGGTCGACCAGGGCCTGGCCGGCCTCCTCGCCGATGCCGTGCACGATGTTCACCACGCCGGCCGGCACGCCCGCCTCGGTGAAGATCTCCGGCCAGAGGGAGGCCGACAGCGGGGTCCACTCGGCCGGCTTCAGGATCAGTGTGCAGCCGGAGGCGAGGGCCGGGGCCAGCTTCCAGCTCTCCAGCATGAACGGGGTGTTCCACGGTGTGATCAGCCCGGCGACCCCGACCGGGGTGCGCACGACGTAGGAGAACTGCTCCTCGCCCTGCCGGAAGGCCTCCTCGCCGAGGGCGACGATGACGTCCGCGAAGTAGCGGAAGTTCTCGGCGGCCCGGCGGGCCTGGCCCTTGGCCTGGGTGATGGGCAGTCCGGTGTCGTAGGTCTCGAACGCGGCGAGACGGTCGTGGCGGGCCTCGACCGCGTCGGCGATCCGGTACAGCACGCCTGCGCGCTCGCGGTGGGAGATGCCCGACCAGGCCGGGAAGGCGGCCCGTGCGGCGGTCACGGCTCGTTCGACATCAGCCGCCGAGCCGCGCGCGGCTTGGGCGTACGGCGTGTTGGAGACGGGATCGGCGACGTCGAAGGTGCGGCCGTCGGCGGCGTCGAGGAGTTCGCCGCCGATCCAGTGCGGGATGGTGGAGGGCAACCCCTCGATGGCTGTCATGTTCAGGCTCCGATCGGTGCGGTGAGGTCGCCGCCCTCGGCGAGCAGTGCGCGGATCTTCGTCAGACCCGCCTCGGTGGGTGTGGTCAGCGGCGGGCGGACGTGCGCGGAGGAGATACGGCCCTGCTGTGCGAGCACCCACTTGGCGGGGGCCGGGTTGGTCTCGACGAACAGCAGGTCGACCAGCGGGTGCAGCCGGTAGTGCAGGTCACGGGCCGCGTCGAAGTCGCCGGCCTCCCACAGCTCGTACATCCGCGCCACCGCGCCCGGCGCCAGGTTGGCGACTGCCGACACGAAGCCGGCACCGCCGAGGGCGAGCAGCGGCAGGCACAGCAACTCGATGCCGGACCACACCAGAAGGGAACGCCCGCAGGCGTGCAGCACACGCGAGAAGTGCTCGAAGTCCTTGGTCGTCTCCTTCACCCCGACGAAGTTGTCGAAGTCGCTGAACAGGCGCTTGACCGTCTCTGGGGCGATGTCGACGGCCGTGCGGGAGGGCACGTTGTAGGCGACGATCGGCAGGTCCGGGAACTCCCGGGCCACCGTCGCGTACCACTGGTAGAGGGCCTCCTGGGTGGGGCGGGCGTAGTACGGCGTGATGACCAGGGCCGCGTCCGCGCCCAACTCCTGGGCGGCGGCGGTCATTTCGAGGGTCTCGTCCAGCTTGGCCGAGCCGGTCCCGGGCAGGAACGGCACCCGGTTGTCGATCACCGCGGCCGCCGTGCGCATGCTGGCGATCCGCTCGGCGGTGCTTTGCGCGCTCGGCTCACCGGTCGAGCCTCCGAGCGAGATGCCGTGCGAGCCGGACTCCAGCTGGAAACGGATCAGGCCGCGCAGGCTGTCGTGGTCGACGGCGCCGTCCGCCGTGAACGGGGTGACGACGGGGGCGATGGACCCGCGGATGACCGACGGATCGCTGCGGAACTTCACTGTGTCTCTCCCTTGCACCAGTTCTCATAGACGTCCCGCCAGGCCGGACCCAGCGGATACAGACCATCGACGCTCTCGCCCGCGGCGACCCGCTCGGCGATGAACCGCTCCTGCCGCTCCTGCTCCCGGCAGTCGGCGACCAGCTCGGCGGCCAGCTCCGGGGGGACGACGACCACGCCGTCCGCGTCGCCGACGATGAGGTCGCCGGGCTGGACGAGGGCGCCGCCGCAGGCGATCGGCACGCCGGTGTCCCAGGGGACGTGACGGCGGCCCAGCACGGACGGATGGGCGCCGGCCGCGTAGACGGGCAGGCCCAGCTCGGCGACGGCGGCGCTGTCGCGGACCGCGCCGTCGGTGACGACCCCGGCCGCGCCCCGCTTGGCCGCCCGCAGGGCGAGGATGTCGCCGAGCGTGCCGGCACTGGCGTCCCGGCGGGCGTCCATCACCAGGACGTGCCCGGGGCGCAGTTCCTCGATCGCCCGCTTCTGGGCGTTCATGCCGGTGCCGTACCGCTGGAACAGGTCCTCACGCAGCGGCAGATACCGCAGAGTGTGGGCGACGCCCACCATGGAAGGACCTCCCGGGCCGACCGGCCGTACCCCGTCGATCGACATGTGCGGCAGCCCACGCGAGCGCATCTGAGCACTGAGCGTCGCCACGGCGACCGAGCGCAGCCCGTCGGCCAGCCGCGGGTCGAGCTGGGGGCACCGCCCAGCGGTAGCTGGGGGAGGCTCCGGTTCGTACGCCACGCCGTAGGCGGCTTCCCGCTCGGCCGGGTCGGTCCTCGGCATCGCCCCGTAGGGGGCGAGTGGTCCGCCTTCGGCGATCGGGTTGGCCAGCCGCCCGGTCGACAGCTCGCCGGCGGTGACCTCGACCTCGACCAGATCCCCCGGCTGCGCGACCGAGGCGCCTGCCGGGGTGCCGGTGAGGATGACGTCTCCCGGCTCCAGGGTGACCAGCCGCGACAGATCGGCGATCAGCTGCCCGAACGGGAACAGCAGGGTGTCGGTGGTGTCGTCCTGCGCCGGCTCACCGTTGACCCAGGTCCGCACCCGAAGCGCGGCCGGATCGAGCCGGCGGGCGTCCAGCAGGCGCGGACCGATGGGGGTGAAACCGTCGGCGCCCTTGGAGCGGAGGTTGGAGCCGCGGTCCGCGTACCGCAGGTCGTACACGCCCGCGTCGTTGGCGGCCGTCACCCAGCGCACGTACGACCAGCCGTCCTCCGGCTCCACGCGCTGCGCGCGCGAGCCGATGACGAGGGCGATCTCGCCCTCGAACCCGAGGAGTTCGCAACCCGACGGCCGTACGATCGGCTCCTTCGTCCCCGCCAGCGACGACGGCGGCTTGAGGAAGTACGACGGATGGGCGGGCACCCGTCCCCGTTCCTTCGCCCGGCTCGGGTAGTTCAGATGTACTGCGATGATCTTCGACGGGAGATTCCCCAACGGGTGTGTCATGAGGAACGCTCCAGGCTGTGCCGGCTCAGGAAGTTCTGCACCTTGGCCTTGTAGGGCTCGCGGTCGTAGGACTTCACATAGGCGCCCGCCATCCGGACCGGGTCGCCGAAGAAGTAGTACTCGTACAGCGCCTGGCGGCTGGAGAAGGCGGAGATGCAGGTGTCCCACACCAGGCGGAAGAGCCTGACGCGCTCCGGGCCGGTCAGGGTCGCGGACTGCAGGTAGGCCTCGATGTCGGCGGCGGCCGGGCCGTCGATGTCGAGTTCGGTCGGGGTGGCCATCAGGCCGGATGCGCCGAGCTTGCGCAGGATCTGTGGGAAGCGCTGGTACAGCTTCGGGTAGAGGTTGCGGGCGGCGTTCAGCGGGGCGAAGGCCGGCGTGAGGACCCCGTACTCGTTGACCTGGGCGTCCGCTTCTGCCGCGCGCAGGAAGGCGCGCAGCATCTCCAGCGTGGTGATGATCTCGGCGATGTCCTCCTGGACGTGCTGGAACTGCTCGATGCCGATGGCTTCCGTGAGCAGCGACACCAGGCCGAGGATGTACTCGGTCTTGGCGGTGGTCCGGGTGACGACCTGGTGGGTCATGTGCACCACGGACGCCGTCTGCGAGTAGAAGCCGTTGCACAGCTCGGCGTCACCGAGGGCGAAGCAGCGCTCGTAGGGCACGTGCACGTTGTCGAAGACCACCACGCAGTCGGACTCCTCGAAGCGGGAGGCGAGTGGGTGGTCGTGGCGGGGGCGGTCGTGGTCCAGCGGCTCGCGGGCGATGTAGCGCAGGCCCGGAGTGTCGTTGGGGATGGCGAAGGCGTACGAGTACGGCTTGTCCTCGGGGGTGCCGCGCAGCACGGTCGAGGGGAAGACGAGCATCTCGTCGGCGAACGGCGCGATGGTGGCGAGCATGCGGGCGCCGTGGATCACGACGCCGTTGTCGTCCTCCTTCACGATCCGCGCGGCCAGCTTCCCGCCCGCCTGCTGGGTGCCGGCCACGGACCGGTTGACCTGCGGCGGGATCAGCGTGTGGGTGCACAGCAGGTCCTCTTCGCGGACCTTCTCGTAGTAGCGGCGGATGTTCTCGCCGAAGGCGGGGTCGGCCTGTGCGAACCAGTCGGCGGCCGAGGCGAGCGCCATCAGAGAGCTGTTCATGTAGTCGCCGGTACGGCCGAGCATGCCGTTGCTGTGGTCGGCCCACACCTTGAACGCCCGACGGCGCTTGACGAGGTCCTCCGGAGTCCGGGGGGTGAGGAAGGAGGTGCCCACCGGCTCACCGGACGTGGGGGAGAGGTAGGTGAGGGTGTCCTTGTGCTCGGCTGTGTGCTGGAGGTCGTACAGCTCGGCGTAGGTCCGCACCACATTGCGGAAGGCGGGGTGGTCCTGGACACCTCCGGTGAGGGTCTCCCCCTGGATGTGCACAGTGGGACGGGAGGCGGAGAGGCGCTCCAGGTACTCCTTGCCGGTGCGGGCTGGCATGTCGTGCTCCTCGGAGGTGCGGTCAGATGAGGTGTTCGATGCCGTCGGCGGACTCGGCGAGGCTGCCGAAGCGGCTCCAGGCGTAGGTGAGGGCGTCGCCGTCGCGGTGGCCGAGGTCGGTGACGCGGCCGACGACGAGGGTGTGGTCGCCTCCGTCGTACGACCGCCAGGGGTCGCATTCGACCCAGGCGAGCGGGTTGTCGAGGCGGGGGATGCGCGCAGCGGGCGCCCACCCGGGTTCGGCGGCGCCGCGCATGCCGGCGAACTGCCTTGCCAGCGGCTCCTGTTCGGCGCCCAGGACGTTGACGCAGAAGGGACGGTCGAGGAGCTGGTCGTGGCAGCGGGCCCGGCGGGCGACGCTGATCAGTACCAGGGGCGGGTCGGCCGAGACGGACGTGAACGCGTTCATCGTCGCTCCGCGCGGTCCGTCGTCACCGTCGTACGTCACCACCGTGACGCCGGTGGCGAACCGTGCCATGCAGGCACGCAGGGCACCTGGACTGGGCGGGGCAAGGGCTTCGGGCATGAGGGGCTCCGTGGGATCGCTGCTCGCCAACTCGACGTGGAGAACAAAGCAGTCGATATCCGAACCAAAGCATTCAATCAAAGCTTTGATTAATTGGTCAGGACCGTACCCCGGGAGCGACCGCTTGGGAAGGCCTCAAGAGGAAAAATCTCGCTGCCAGGCTCGTGGGCGACCCGGCCTACACTCCCGGTGTGACCCACGAACAGCCCGACGCCGAGCATCTGCACTTCTGGTCGTTCATCGACCACGCCGTCGAGCGGGTCGGGCGGGAACTGCCCGGCGTCGATCCGCTCGCGATGCGCATGATCCTCACCCTGCACCGGGCCGCCAACATGATCGTGTACGACCTGGAGTCGACCGTGCACCGGCCACGCGGCTGGTCGTGGCCCGGGTTCCGGGTGCTGTTCGCCATCTGGCTGTCGGCGCCGGTCGAGGCGAAGAAGGTCGCCGAGCTGTCCGGCATGAGCCGCGCGGCCGTGTCCGCCCTGGTGGGCACGCTGGAGAAGGACGGCCTGGTCAGCAAGGAGCGCGCGCCGTACGACGGACGCGCGGTCCAGCTGCGCCTCACCGACGCCGGCCGGGAAGCGATCACCTCCGCCTTCCAGGCGCACAACGAGCGCGAACAGGAGTGGGCGGGCTCCCTCAGCGAGGAGGAGGCGCGCACCCTCGTCGACCTGCTCGGAAAGCTGACCGCGCATTCCATGGACTTCGACGCCCGGCACCGGGCATGACGGGTACGGGAGTCAGCCCTCCCAGCGGCCTTCCGCGGCCTTGAACCACGAAGACGACACAGCTGCGTTGACACCGGTGCGACAACCGCCGAACATACTCGGCCATATGGGAGTCCTCGTCGCCAAGAACCTCGATGAATGGGCCCAGGTCATCACCGAGAGCTTCGTGCCGCTGTCACTCGGCTCCGTGTCCGGGTCCTTCCACGGTTCCGTGCGCTCCAGCGCAATGGGGCCCGCCGCCACCCTCACCGAGGTGCGCACCCACGGGCCCTCCATCGTCCTGCGTTCATCCCGCCTGGTACGCGCCGAGCCGCGTGACGACTACCTGTTCTCCCTCCACCTGGACGGAGTGAGCGCCGTCGTGCAGGACGGGCGGGAGACGCTGCTGCCGTGCGGCGGCGGAGCGCTGTACGACACGTCCCGGCCGTACGAACTGCGGTTCCCGACCGGCGCGCGACAACTGGTGCTGCAGATCCCCCGGGACCAGCTGCACGCCCGGGTGGGACGCGTGGAGAACGTGTGCGGGCGCGCGCTGCCCCCGGGTCACCCGACGGTCCGGATCCTGGCCGCCTACGTCCGGGAACTGGCCGACACCAGCGACGGCCTCACCGGCGACCAACGAGCCGAGCTGGGCCTCACGACCGTCGACCTGATGGCCACGGCACTGCGGGCGGTGGCCGGGGAAGGTTCCGGTGTGCCCACCGGCAGAGCAGCCCTGCTCGCCTCGATGCAGGCATACGTCCGTGACCACCTGGCAGACTCCCGACTGACCCCCGACGCCATTGCCCGCCGCCACCGCGTCTCCCTGCGGTACACGGCCGAGGTGTTCGCCGCGGGCGGCACCTCGCCCGCGGCCTTCATCCGCGCCGAGCGGCTGCGTGCCGCCCACCGCATCCTGACCGATCCCCGGTATGCCGCCCTGACGGTCGCAGCCGCCGCGGCCCGCTGCGGCTTCACCGACCGCACCACCTTCACCCGCGCGTTCGTACGCACCTACGGCCGGACGCCTGCCGAAGTGCGACGGCATACGACGGAACCGCTGGTCGACGGCTGACGCACGCCCGGCGCGCGCCGTGGAACACGCCGCACTCCGGTGCACGCAACGCCGCACCCCCGCTGCCGCGGGCTTCTACGGTCGGAGCACTTCGCCAACGCTTCAGGAGGCCCGCAGTGCCGACCACGTACCGTGTCGCCGCCGTTCAGGCCGAGCCCGTGTGGCTCGACGCCGATGCCACCGTCGAGAAGACCATCGGCCTCCTCGAGGAGGCCGCCGCTCAGGACGTCGCCCTGGTCGCCTTCCCCGAGACATGGATCCCGGGCTACCCGCTGTTCCTGTGGCTCGGGCCGGTCGCCGGCCAGATGCCGTACATCGCCCGCTATCACGCGAACTCCCCGACCGTCGACGGCAAGCACATCACCGCCATACGCCAGGCCGTCCGCCGCACCGGCGTCACCGTCGCTCTCGGCTACAGCGAGAAGGACCACGGCAGCCTGTACATCTCCCAAACCTTGATCTCGCCGGACGGCGGCGTGCTCCTGCACCGCCGCAAGCTCAAGCCCACCCACGTCGAACGCAGCCTCTTCGGCGAGAGCGACGGCAGCCACCTCAAGGTCGTCGACACGCCCCTCGGCCGGCTCGGCGCGCTCAACTGCTGGGAGCACCTCCAGCCGCTGAACAAGTATGCGATGTACGCGCAGCACGAGCAGGTCCACATCGCCTCGTGGCCCGCCTTCGGCCTGTACAAGGGCATCGCCTACGCACTCGGCGCCGAGGCCAACCTGGCGGCGACGCAGACCTACGCTCTGGAAGGGGGCTGCTTCGTCATCGCGCCCACGCAGGTCATCGGCGAGCACTGCATCGAGACCTTCGCGACCACCGACGAGCAGCGCGCCCTGCTCACGGCCGGCGCGGGCAGCTCCCGCATCTACGGTCCCGACGGCAGCCCGTTGGGCAAGCCGCTGGACGAGCATGCCGAGGGCCTCCTCGTCGCCGACATCGACCTCTCCCTGATCGACCTGGCCAAGAACGCCGCCGACCCCGCCGGACACTACGCCAAGGCCGATGCCACCCGCCTGCTGCTCGACGACCGGCCCAAGTCCGCCGTCGTGCGGCCCGGCGAAACGCCGGGACCGTATTTCCCGGACCTGGACGAGCCCGCGCCGGAGGACGCCACCGTCTGACCACAAGGTTTTTTCCCCGGATTCGGCCACCCGGTGGCGGAGGGGCTGTCCGTGGTGCTTGTCCTGGTCGACAAGCCGGTACACATCGCTGGGTGGGGCGGCGGCGCCGAGCAGTACTGGGATACTCCAGGACTTGAGTCGGCGGTGGGCGATCAGGCAGCAGCACCTGTGTTCAGCCCAGGAGCGCGCGCCTCGCGGCCGGCTCCGGCTCGTGGACCGGAGCGACGCGGCCACGGCCCGTCGTCCAGGGCGCCCGGACCGGGGCCCACCACATCCACCCGTCCCTTCTCCCATCGGAGGTTCGCACCGTGACCGCCATCGTCCTCGTCCACGGCCTGTGGGCGGACGGCTCCTGCTGGAGCGAGACGATCACCGAGTTGCGCGCACTCGGCCACGAGCCTGTTGCCGCGCAACTCCCGCTCGAATCCATGGCGGACGACATCGCCGCCGTACGCCGGACGCTGTCCACCGTGGACGGGCCCGTACTGCTGGTGGGCTGGTCCTACGGCGGAGCCGTGATCACCAATGCTGCCCGGGGCCAAGAGCGCGTCCAGGCACTCGCGTACATCGCCGCCTTCGTACCCGACGAGGGCGAGTCGGTCAGTGACCTGGCCCATCACCACCCCGGTAGCCTGCTGGCCGAGCACCTGAGGGTCACCGAGGGCGGCCGCTCCTACATCGACCGCGCCGCCTACGGCGAGGTCATGGCCGCCGACGCCCCCGAGGAGCGCACCGCGCTCGCCGGAGCCGTGCAGAAGTACCCGCGCCTCGGGATCGACCGAGCCCCATCCGGGGCCCCGGCCTGGCGCGACCGACCAAGCCATTACCTCATCGCCGCCCACGACCGCGCCCTGCCCGCAGCCACCCAGCGTGAGCTCGCTGCCCGCGCCGGCGCTACGACAACGGAGTGGGCGACCGGACACGGGCCCATGTACGCCCGACCGAAGGAACTCGCCGCGTATCTGGACACCATCACCAGCAGGCTGTGACGTGCCGGTGATGGCGGACCGGGGCTGCCGCGTGTGCGACGTCGGGGTCGTGGCCCCCGGTTGGCACCGTGCCGCCGTCCGTAGGCAGGCTGTCGAAACGGCGGTGGCGGTCGCCGTCGGCATGGCACCCCCTACGGTGGGCACCGACACCACGGGCTCGCTGCGGATCGCGGCTGCCTTGTGCGGGCGGGATGGACAGCTGATCGGCCCCGGCAGCGTAGACCACCTCATCGAGCGCCTGCTCACCCACAAGAATGGACCCACCTTGACCCCGCTCTCCCCGCAAGACGAAAGACTCCTGGCAGCCGCCATCGACCTGGCCCAGCAGTCCCGGGACCACGGCAACCACCCCTTCGGCGCCCTACTGGCCAGTCCCTCCGGTGAGGTGCTGTGCCAAGCGGAGAACACCGTGGTCACGCAGAACGACATCACCAACCACGCGGAACTCAACCTGGTCAGCAAGGCGTGTCGCACCCTGACCGTCGAGCAGCTCGCCACGGGCACTCTCTACACCAGCACCGAGCCCTGCGCCATGTGCTGCGGAGCCATCTACTGGAGCCGTATCCCGCGCGTGGTCTACGCCCTGGGCGAGGACGAACTGGCCGTTCTGGTCGGAGGCAGCAGCGAGCTCGTCCTCCAGCTCCCCAGTCGTCAGGTGTTCGCAGCCGGATCGCCCAAGGTCGAAGTCTCCGGACCCCATCTGCATGGCGCGGGCGCGGCAGTCCACAAGGACTTCTGGACGTAGAGCGCCCGAGGGGATCCCGTACGACGTGGCCACCGACGGACCATCGCCGCAATCGCCCATCCACACGGAGCATGGCGTGGGCGAGCATCTCGTGATCGCCCTCGACTTCCGCTTCCCGCAAGAGGGACTCGACGTGGTGGTGGAAGGCGCGGCCCACGCTCGAGGCCGGCGCCAAGGAAGCCGGCGCCGTCGTGAACCTGATCGCCGTCGGCGAGATCACCGACGCCCAGTGGGAGCAGCTGGACGCCTCGGACGCGATCATCTTCGGCGCCCCCCACCTACATGGGAACCGCCAGCGCCGGGTGGGCCGTCGGCGACGGACAGTCCGTGCCACCAGTGATCGCAGCCGCCGGAGCAGAAGCGTTCGCGGCGTCGTGCGTCGGCAAGCGCGAGCACCGCGATCAGCAGCCTGAACGCCTTACGGCGTTCGTCGAGAGGCGCGAGACCGGCGATCTTGCCCAGTTGCTCGTCGATCCGGCCTCGTGAGATCAGCACTGCGGGCGTATGCGTCGGGCGCAGCCCGGCACGGCGGATGCTCTCCGGTGCGTCCTCGGCGACGGCACGCGCCTGGACGCAGTGATGGCGCAGGAACAGCAGAACCTCGGACTGCTCTTCCTGGCCGAGGCCGTCGAACCATTCGATGCCCTCCGACATCGGGCGCAGCCCCTGCGCGAGCTCGTTGAGCAGGACGTCGCGTTCGTGCATGACTGCCTCCCATGGGACTCGGTCATGACGTCCCGCAACAACAACCGCCGGGCGGGGTCCCGGGTCAGGGCCCCACCTGTCGCCAGTCCGTCACCGGGCCGGGGTCTGTGTGGTCCGCAGGGGTGACCCAGAACGCTTTGCCCAGCTCAGCGCTGAACTGGGCGCCTGTCCGGCCGTCCCCGGAGGAGCGGCCGGTCAGTCGGCGGCCGATCCACGGCAGCAGGTGCTGCCTGGCGAAACGGGCGTCGGCGGCCCGGCGGGCGGCCCAGCCGGGCGGCACGGTCGCCGCGACCGGCGTGCGCCACTCGGTGTCCTCGGGGTCGTAGCCGAGGGTCTGCCAGACCGCCTCGGCGACCCGGCGGTGCCCCTCCGGAGCCAGGTGCAGCCGGTCGACGTCCCATAGCCGGGGGTCGGAGAGCGAGGGGGCGCCGTACAGGTCGACGACCAGGGCGCCGTGGCGGGCGGCCAGCTCGTCGACGCAGACGAACAGCTCCTCCATGCGCGGCCGGAACCGCTCCAGGACGGGACCCTGGCGCCCCGGGCTGCGCATCAGCACCAGCTGCTTGCAGGACGGGGCCAGCCGCTCCACCGCCTCCGTGAGCAGGCCCTTGACCAGGCCCATGTCGCACTTGGGGCGCAGGGTGTCGTTGAGACCGCCGACCAGGGTGATCACGTCGGCGTCCATCGCGGCCGCCACGTCCACCTGCTCCTCGACGATCTGACCGATCAGCTTGCCGCGCACCGCCAGGTTGGCGTACCGGAAGCCGGGCGCGCGCGCCGCCATCCGGCCCGCCAGGAGGTCGGCCCAGCCGCGGTAGGAGCCGTCGGGCAGCAGGTCCGACATGCCCTCGGTGAAGGAGTCGCCGACCGCGACCAGGCTGGTGTGTGTGGGGTTCGTCTGCATGGCGACATAGATGGTAGCCCGAGTCCCATACCCGTCGGTCGGTCACCCCTGCCCGGTACGCGGCCTCGGGCACCCCGGCCTCGCCCGCGTCCCACGCCCCTCTCACGCCGGCTGTCCGAACAGCTCGCGCAGCACGTCCTCCATCGTCACCAGCCCGGCCAGCCGCCCGTCCGTGCCCAGCACCGCCGCCAGGTGCGTACGGCTGCCCCGCATCGCGGTGAGGACGTCGTCCAGGGGCGTCGCCTCCCGCACGCGCGCGATGGGCCGCATGTCCCGCAGCCGGAACGGTTCGTCCCGGGGCGAGGCGTCCAGCGCGTCCTTCACATGCAGATAGCCGATGATCCGCCGCCCCTCGTCCACCACCGGGAACCGGGAGAACCCCGACTCCGCGGCCAGCCCTTCCAGCTCCTCCGGAGTGACGCCCACGCGCGCGTAGACGACGCGCTCCAACGGCAGTACGACGTCCCGCACCGGGCGCCGGCCCAGCTCCAGGGCGTCGTGCAGACGCTCCTGGGCGCGGCCGTCGATGAGCCCCGCCGCGCCCGCGTCCTTGACGATCTGGGCGAGCTGGGCGTCCGAGAAGGCCGCCGTGACCTCGTCCTTGGTCTCGATCCGCATCAGCTTCAGCAGCGCGTTGGCGAACGCGTTGATCGCGAAGATCACCGGACGCAGCGCCCGTGACAGCGTGACCAGCGGCGGACCGAGCACCAGCGCGGTGCGCACCGGCTCCGCGAGCGCGATGTTCTTCGGGACCATCTCGCCGAGCAGCATGTGCAGATAGGTGGCCAGCACCAGCGCGATCACGAAGGACACGGCGTGGCCCGCGCTCTCGGGCACGCCGACCGCGTGGAACACCGGCTCCAGCAGATGGGCGATCGCCGGTTCGGCGACGACACCGAGGACCAGCGTGCACAGGGTGATGCCGAGCTGTGCCGCCGCCATCAGCGAGGACACGTGCCGCAGCCCCCACAGCACGCTCCTGGCGCGCCGGTCGCCCTGCTCGGCGTACGGCTCGATCTGGGCGCGGCGGACGGAGATCAGCGCGAACTCGGCCCCGACGAAGAACGCGTTGACGACGAGGGTCGCCAGGGCGATCAGCAGCTGTACGGCGGTCACTGGTCCGCCCCTTCCACGTGGTCCTCGGCGAGCGGGGCGTGCAGCAGGACGCGCGCGGCGCGGCGGCCGGACGCGTCGACCACGTCCATGCGCCAGCCGGCGACCTCGACGCCGTCACCGACGTCCGGTATGCGGCCCAGTTCGGTGGCGACGAGGCCGGCGAGCGTCTCGTACGGCCCCTCGGGGACGTGCAGGCCGACGCGCGCGAGCTGGTCCATCCGGGCGGCGCCGTCGGCCGAGTACAGCGCGCGGCCGTCGTCGTCGGTGCCCGCGGGGGCCAGGTCGGGCGTCTCGTGCGGGTCGTGCTCGTCGCGGACCTCGCCCACGACCTCCTCGACGATGTCCTCCAGGGTCGCCACGCCCGCCGTACCGCCGTACTCGTCGATGATCACGGCCATCGTCCGTTTGCCGGACAGCCGGTCCAGCAGCCGGTCCACGGTCAGCGACTCGGGCACCAGCAGCGGCTCACGCATGATCTCCGAGACGGGTACGTGGAGACGGCGTTCGGCGGGGATCGCCAGGGCATCCTTGATGTGCGCGGTGCCGACGACCGCGTCCAGGCCGCCGTGGTGGACGGGGAAGCGGGACAGACCGGTCGCCCGGGTCGCGTTCGCCACGTCCTCGCAGGTCGCCAGGGCGTCCAGGGAGATGACCTGGACGCGCGGGGTCATCACGTTCTCCGCGGTGAGGTCGGCCAGGTTCAGGGTGCGCACGAACAGCTCGGCGGTGTCCGCCTCCAGCGCGCCCTCGCGGGCCGAGTGCCGGGCCAGGGCGGCCAGCTCCTGGGGGCCGCGCGCGGCGGCCAGCTCCTCGGTGGGCTCCAGGCCGAAGCGGCGCACGACATGGTTGGCGGTGTTGTTGAGATGGGCGATGAACGGCCGGAAGGCGGCGCTGAACCACCGTTGCGCGTTGCCCACGGTCTTGGCCACGGGCAGCGGCGAGGAGATCGCCCAGTTCTTCGGCACCAGCTCGCCGACGACCATCAGGAAGACCGTCGACAGCGCCGTGCCCAGCACGAGCGCCACCGAGCTCGCCGCGGCGTCCGACAGCCCCACCGACTCCAGCGGTCCCGCGATCAGCGCGGCGATCGACGGCTCGGCGAGCATGCCGACCACCAGGTTGGTCACGGTGATGCCGAGCTGGGCGCCGGAGAGCTGGAAGGTGAGATTCCGTACGGCCTTGAGCGCGCCGGACGCGCCGCGCTCGCCGCGCTCCACCGCCCGCTCCAGCTCGCTGCGCTCGACCGTGGTCAGCGAGAACTCGGCGGCCACGAAGGCGCCGCACGCGAGGGAGAGCAGGATCGCCACCAGCAGCAGGAGCACTTCCGTCATCGGTTCACCTCCGTCCCATGGTCCGGCAGGGCAGGGAGGATCGCGCGATGTCGCGCACGGCTACTGGGAGGCTCGCCCATGGGCGGAGGCTCACACCTTTCGAAGACTCGCAGGGGACCGTACGTGGTCGCACGGTCCCCCAATAGTAAAGGATCAGCAAAGTCCCCTCGGGTGGGGGCGGTGTCGATCAGTGGGCGAGCGGCTTCACCCAGCGACGCCAGTTCTCCTCCGGCGCGTACCCCGCCGCGCGCCACGCATGATGCGCCGTCTCGTTCCGGGTGAGCACCATCGCGTCCCCGCGCCGCCCGCCGAGCTGTACGAACCTCTCCTCGGCGGCGGCGAGCAGCGCCGAGCCGATGCCCTGACGGCGCCGCTCCGGATGCACCGCCAGCCGGTACAGATGGCACCGCCACCCGTCGAACCCGGCGATCACCGTGCCCACCAGCTCACCGCCCTGCTCGGCGAGGAGCAGCGCCTCCGGGTCACGGGCGACCAGCCGCTCCACACCGGAGCGGTCGTCGCTGATGCTCGTCCCCTCGGCGGCGGTCTTCCAGAAGTCGAGCACGGTGTCGAGGTCGTCGGGCGTCGCGGCCCGT
Organism: Streptomyces sp. NPDC005820; assembly: GCF_040630255.1. Classification (NCBI taxonomy): domain Bacteria; kingdom Bacillati; phylum Actinomycetota; class Actinomycetes; order Kitasatosporales; family Streptomycetaceae; genus Streptomyces; species Streptomyces sp. NPDC005820. The sequence continues at coordinate 82,130 of NZ_JBEXXE010000011.1, read as the reverse complement.
ATGCGCGGATCAGACATACGGCGATCCCACCACGGGCGCGGCGGCGAGACGGGGAATTCCACGATCCGGACGCCATGTGAGCGGGCCCGACGGCCGGCCCCGCCCTCCACTCCGCGACGCCTCGCGCAAGCGCCGGACGGGCCGACCCGAGCCTCCCCCGACGACCGGGCCTGCGGGCCGACCGAGCCCCGCCCGGCCGCCCCCGCAGCTGCGGCGCCCCCTCACTCGTGGGCGATCGCCGCCAGGACGTTCATCCGGGACGCGCGCAGGGCCGGGAGCAGGGCGGCCACGACGCCCACCACCGCCGAGCCGATGACGACCGCGACGATCGTGCCCCACGGGACGGCCAGCGCCTTCATGCCCTGCAGGGCGAGCACCTGCTGTATGCAGACGCCCCACACCAGTCCCAGCGCCAGCCCCAGGACCGCGCCGAACACCGCGATCACCACCGACTCCAGCCGGATCATCCGCCGCAGCTGCCGCCGCCCCAGACCGATCGCCCGCAGCAGTCCGATCTCCCGGGTCCGCTCCACCACCGACAGCGCCAGGGTGTTGACCACACCGAGCACCGCGATGACGATCGCGAGGCCGAGGAGGGCGTACACCAGGTAGAGGAGGACGGCGATCTGGTCGTGGACCAGCTTCTTGTAGTCGGCCTGGTCGCGCACCTGGACCTGCGGGTACGCGTCGAGCGTCTTCTCCAGCCGGGGCCGCAACTGCTCGGCGGTCGTGCCGGCGGCCGCGTTCACGTACAGCGCGGAGTCCTGGCCGTCGGGCACGTACTTCTCGACGGTCCCCGTCCCGAGGAACAGCCCGCCCTCCATGCCGAACCCCTCGGAGGCGTCCTGGTCGGTGAGCGCGCCGACCTTCAGCGAGGTCGTGCGGTCGCCGGGGAACTCCACCGGGAGCACACTGCCCAGCTTCACCCCGTGGTCCTTCGCGAAGTCCACGTCCATGCCGATCGCGCCGTCCGCCAGCGCCGCCGCCGAGTCGCCCTGCGCGTACGTGACATGCGCGACGTCGTCGAGCCGGTCGTCGTACCCGGAGGCCGTCGTCTCGACCCGCTTGCCGTCCGGCAGCCGTACCGCGAGGGGCGCGAACCGCTGCCGTACGACGAGACCGACGCCGTCGGTGGCGCGGACCGCGTCCGTCAACTCCTGGGAGAAGGGCGTGAAGTTGGCGTTCTGGATCACGAAGTCCGCGCCGAGCGTCCTGTCGATCTGCTCGTCGAAGGACTTCGACATCGAGGCGCTGGCCACCGACATGCCGCCGACCAGGGCCAGGCCCACCATCAGCGCGGCGGCGGTGGCTCCCGTGCGGCGGGGGTTGCGCAGGGCGTTGCGCTGGCTCATCCGCCCGACCGGGCCGAACAGGGCCGGGAAGGCGCCGCCGAGGACCCGGATCACCGGCCGGACCAGCAGCGGTCCCGCGATCACGGTGGCGATCAGCGTCAGGACGACGCCGAGGCCCAGGAAGGAGGCCGCGGACGCCGTCTTCGAGGCGGTCGCACAGCCCAGCAGCGCGGCCGCGCCCAGCGCCCCGACGACCGCCCCGACGATCGCGCGCACCTTCAGCGGCCGGCCCACCCCCGCGATGTCCGCGTCGGCGAGGGCCGCCATGGGCGAGACCGTGGCGGCGCGCCGGGCCGGCAGGTAGGCGGCCACGAAGGTGACGCCCACGCCGACGGCGTACGCCGCCACCGGGGTCCCCCAGCCGACCACCATCTCCGTCGTCTTCAGGTTCATGCCGAACGCGCTCATCAGCCGGATCAGCCCGGCCGCGAGCCCGATACCGGCCGCGAGGCCCAGGGTGGAGCCCACCAGTCCCAGCAGCACCGCCTCGGTCAGCACCGAGCGCCGCACCTGACGGCGGTCGGCGCCGAGCGCGCGCAGCAGGCCCAGCTCACGGGTGCGCTGGGCGATCAGCATCGAGAAGGTGTTGACGATCAGGAACACACCGACCAGGACGGCGATGCCGGCGAACCCGAGCATCACGTACTTGATCACGTCGAGGAAGCCGCCCAGCGACGCGGCCGAGGACTCGGCCTGCTCGTCGGCGGTCTTCACCTCGTACGGCCCCGAGCCCAGCGCGGCCGAGACGCGGTCCTTGAGCACGGCGTCCGAGACACCCGAAGCCGCGTCGATCGAGATGCTGGTGGCCCGGTCCGCCGAGCCCAGCAGCTCGGTCGCGGCGACCTTCGGGTCGAGGAAGACGAGGGCCGCGCCCGGGTTGGTGGTGGTGAAGGTGGCGATGCCGACGATCTCGACGTCGAAGGAGCCCGGCTGGGCCATCACCGTGAGCGTGTCGCCGATCTTCACATGCTTCTTGTCGGCGGTGTCGGCGTCCAGCATGGCCTGGCCGGCGCCCTGCGGGGCGTGTCCGGAGGTCAGCTTCACGGGGCTGCGGTGGGTGACGTACCAGTCGGTGGCGATGGTGGGGGCGCCGGTGGTCGGGCCGACGGACTTGTGGTCGCTGTCGACGACCGTGATGTTCTCCACGCTGACGTCCGCGTGGGCGGAGGCGACCCCGTCGACGCCGGCGACCTCGGCGGCGAGGGCGGCCGGAACCGTCTGCACCGCGCCGCTCGGCACATTGGAGTTCAGGTCGTCCTTCGGCTCGACCGTCACATCCGCCGAGGTGGAGGCGAACAGCCGGTCGAAGGTGCGGGTCACGGTGTCCGAGAAGATCAGACTGCCCGCGACGAACGCCACGGACAGCACGACGGCGAGGGCCGACAGCAGCAGCCGCCCCTTGTGCGCCAGGAAACTCCTGAGGGTCGCCTTCAGCACCGGGTCAGTCCTCCTCGGGAGCCGTGCCGTCGGTGACGGATGCCCGGCCGACGTCGAACCGCTTCATGCGTTCGAGTACGGCATCGGCCGTAGGGCGTTCCATCTCGTCCACTATCCGGCCGTCCGCCAGGAAGAGGACCAGGTCCGAGTGGGCGGCGGCGTTCGGGTCGTGGGTGACCATGACGACCGTCTGGCCGAGCTCGTCCACCGCCTGGCGCAGGAACGCGAGGACCTCCAGACCGGCCCGCGAGTCCAGGTTGCCGGTCGGTTCGTCCGCGAAGATCAGCTCGGGCCGGGAGACCAGCGCCCGGGCACAGGCCACCCGCTGCTGCTGACCGCCGGAGAGCTGGGACGGCCGGTGCCTCAGCCGCTCCCGCAGCCCGAGTGTGTCGACGACCTGGTCCAGCCACTTCTCGTCGGGCTTGCGGCCCGCGATGTCCATGGGCAGCGTGATGTTCTCGGCCGCGTTCAGCGTCGGGATCAGGTTGAACGACTGGAACATGAACCCGATCCGGTCCCGCCGGAGCCGGGTCAGCTCGCGCTCCTTCAGTCCCGTGATCTCCGTGTCGCCGAGCCAGACCTGACCGGCCGAGACCGTGTCGAGCCCGGCCAGACAGTGCATCAGCGTGGACTTCCCGGACCCCGAGGGCCCCATGACCGCGGTGAACCGGCCCCGCGCGATGCTCACGTCCACGGAGTCCAGGGCCAGCACCGTCGTCTCGCCGGAGCCGTACGCCTTGGTCAGACCGTGGGCACGGGCCGCGATCCCGTCGGGGGTGGACAAGGCCGCTGTGGACAAGACTGCCTCCTCGCTCGCGTCGACGTGCCGAGACTAGTGTGATCCGGCGCACAGTCGGTATCTCTTTTCGATTCCGGCGCGCCCTTGCCGCTGCTAGCGTCCACGCGCTAGCGTCGAAGGCATGGCGAAGACCCAGCTGAACGTCCGCGTCGACGAGGGCACGGCCCAGGCCGCCCGCGAGCGCGCCACGGCGCGCGGCATGAGCGTCAACCGCTATATCGAGGAACTCGTCAGACAGGACGCCGGCGAGGTGGGCCACACCTTCGTGGAGGCCGCCGCCGACTTCATGAAGCAGTACGAGAGCGTCTTCGCCGATGAGTTCGGCGCGGACCGCGAGGGCACCGTGCCGGAAGGCCGCCGCTGATCCCTTGAGCGATCTCCGTATCGATCTCGCCTGGCTGCTCATGCTCGCCGAACAGCAGACCCCGGGCGACCCCCAGGTCACCGACTGGGGCGCCCTGATCGCCGCCGTGGCCCGCCACCAGGCCGAGATATTCGACGTCCCCGTCTACACCGACCCGCCGGCCCGCGCCGCCGCGCTGCTCCAACTCCTCATCCACGTCCCCGCGCTGGAGCGCTCGAACGCGCTGTTCGCCTGCGCGGTGGCCTACGCCTACCTCGTGGCCAGCGGTCTGAAGGTGGCCACCTCGCCCGAACAGGTGCGGGATCTGGCCCGCCTGGTCAAGACGGGTGATGCGTCGGTCGCCGACATCGCGCAGGAACTGCGCCAGTGGAGCCTGTGAGGACACCCCGCGCCTAAGGCCGGTAGGCCGTGCCGAGAACGCCGTAGGAGAAGGGGAACCGCGGCCCCTTCTCCGGCAGGAACACCTGCCGGTACGGGCCGAGTTCGAACCCGGCCTCGCGCAGTGCGCCGACCGTGTCCCGGGTCAGATGGCAGCCGCCCGCGAGAGAGGGCCAGACCGTGCGGTCCAGGGCGCGCTGGGTGGCGCGCATCGCCCGGCCGCCGCCGGGGCCGTGTTCGAGGAACCGCAGCTCACCGCCGGGCCTCAGCACCCGCCGCAGCTCGGCCAGCGCGCGCGGCACGTCCCGTACGCTGCACAGCACCAGCGAGACCACCGCCGCGTCGAACGCCTCGCTCTTGACCGGCAGCGCCTCCGCCGCACCGGGCACCACGTCCACCGGCACCCCGGCGCGCAGCGCCGCCTCCAGCGCCAGTGTCCGCATCCGGCGCTCCGGTTCGATCGCGACGACCTCCGAGACGGTCCCCGGATAGTGCGCGAAGTTCAGTCCGTTGCCCGCGCCGATCTCGATGACCCGGCCGGAGAGCCCGGCGAGCAGCCGGTCCCGCACACCGGCGAGACCGGCCCGGGTCTCCGCCGCCGAGCCGAGTGCGGCGTAGCAGCGGGCGAACAGCGGGTGGTGGACGGGGTCACCGGGCACCCGGCCGGAGCCGGCGGACCGTATCGGCATGACGACCTCCCGGGCAGGACGGGCCTACCCGGATTCTCCCCCGCGGGGAGCCGTCGCACCCCCGCTGTCCTTCACACGGTCACGGTCGTGCGCGCGGGGTCACTGGATGAAGTCGCGCACCTGCTCGTAGACGCCGTAGTCGTTGTTCATGTCGTTGTGCGAGATGCACCCGACGCCGACATTGGTGGCCCCGCTCAGCAGCGCCGAGGAGTCGGGGTCGATGGCCGCGTCGCAGTTCGACCAGTACGTCGCGTAGCTCACGCTGCCCGGCGTCTCGTCACCGGAGTTGAGCGCGGTGAGGAAGGAGCTGCCGGTGACCATCTCGGCGCAGGAGGTGTACAGCCAGCTGCACCAGGAGGCGGCCGACGTACCGTGGTTGACGCCCGCGACGGAGACGAAGTCGTCCACGTAGGACGTGCCGCCGAGGTTCTTGAGGTAGTAGCGGGCGCTGAGGGCGCCCATCGAGTGGACGACCACGTCGACCTTGCTCGCGCCGGTTCTCGCCAGCACGTTCTTGATCTCGGTGGCCAACTGGGAGGCCGTGGTGGCGTTCGACTGGGACCAGCTGTACGTCCACGCGTCCAGCTCGGCGGACGTGTAGCCGTCGGCCTTGAAGTCGGCGACCCAGTCGTCCCAGCTGCTCGACGAACTGCTGATGCCGTGCACGAAGACGACGGGGTTGTGGGTCGCCGCCTGGGCGGTGGGGGCGGAGAACGACAGTGACAGAAGGAGCGACGAGACCACGGCCGAGAGGACCGTGGCGATGCGACGCCTGGAGCGCTGCATGATGCCTCCTGAAACGGGTGGGGTTGCCAGGAGTGTCCGGTCGGGTCTACGCGCGCCGCATCGGTGAAATCGCCGGTCTTTACTGTTCAAGTAACCCGCCAGTAACGTCAATCGCGTGGTGACTCCTGTAAACCCCCCACGTTTCGACGGCACTTCGCCACCGCCGCCCCCGGCCCCGTGGCGGCGCCCGGTCATGTCCCTCCCCGAGGGCGTCCGGGCGCGCGTGCTGCGTCTGGTGTACGGCGATCAGCGCGCCGCCGCCGAACTCGCGGCGCGGCTCACCGACCGTCAGGCGGCCGGCCTGGACCCCCTGCCCACCGACCCCGCCGACCTCGCCCCCGGCCTGCTGCACGGCTACCGCCGGGAGATCCGCGCCCTGCCCGACGACACCCGGCTGCTGCTGCTCCTGGCCGCCGCCGACCAGTACCCGGTCGCCACCCACGCGTTCCTGCGCGCCGTGGCCGCCGCCCGCCTCGACACCCGCCCGCTGGAGGCCGCCGAGAGCGCCGGCCTCGCCCACGCCACGGCGGGCGGGGTCGGCTTCCGCGACGCCTGGACCCGGATCGCCGCCTACGAGACGGCCGCCCCCGCCGACCGCCGCGACGCCCACCGGCTGCTCGCCCGTGTCCTGCACGACGACACCGAACTGCCCCGCCGCTCCTGGCACCGGGGCGCGGCCGCGCTCGGCCCCAGCGGGCGGCTCGCCGCCGAGCTGACGGCCGCCGCCGACCGGGCCCGCCGGGCCGCCGACCCCGCCCTCGCGGCCGCCCTCAACGAACGCGCCGCCGCCCTCGGCACCGACCCCCGCGAACAGTCCCGCCAACTCGCCCGCGCGGCGGCCGACGCCTGGCACTCCGGCGACGCCGACCGCGCCCGCACCCTCGCCGCCCGCACCAACACCGACGCCCTCACCGGCGTCCTCGCCCTGCGCACCGGCCAGGCGGGCGAGGCGTTCGACGCCCTGGTCGCCGGGGCCACCCTCACCACCGAACCCGTCGCCCTCCTCGCCCGCGCCACCGAAGCCGCCGTCTACACCGGCGACCTGCGCCGATGTCGGGAAGCGATGGCCGTCGCGCGACGGCTCGGCGTCCGGCCGCCCGGGGTGCTCCCCGCCCTCGCCGCCGCCGTGGACGGACGGTACGAGGACGCCCGCGACCTGCTGGAGGCCACCGCCGGACGGTGCGGCCCGGGTGGCGACCCCAGCCGGCTCCTGCACGCCGGCATCGCCGCCCTGATGCTCGGCGACCACACCCGCGCCGCCACCGCCACCGTCCGCGCGGCCGCCGCGGCCCGGGCCCGGGGCCTGACCGCGACCGTCTCCCAGGCGATGGAGTTCCGCGCCTACGCCGACTTCTGGACCGGCCGCCCCCGCGCCGCCGAGGCCGCCGCGCTCGACGCCCTACGCCAGTCGTACGCCACCGGACAGGACAACGGCGCCTGCCATCTGCAGGCCGCCCTCGCGATGTTCGCCGCGCTCACCGGCGACGGCGACCTGTGCCGGGAGCGTGCCGCGGCGGCCCGCTCCTACGCCCTCGCCCACGGCCTCGGGCTGCCCGCCGCCCTCGCCCAGTGGGCGCTCGCCTTCCTCGACCTCGGCTCCGGACGCTACGGCGCCGCCGCGGCCCGGCTGCGCGCCCTCGCCGCCTTCGGCCCGGGCCACGGGCACCGGGCCGTCCGCCACCTGGCCACCCCGCACTACGTCGAAGCCGCCGTCCGTGCGGGCGACACCCGGATCGCCCGCGCCGCCCACGCCGACTACGACCGCTGGGCCCGCGCCGTCCGCAGCGCCGACGACCTCGCCCTCAGCGCCCGCTGCCGGGCCCTGCTCACCCCCGGCGCCGAAGCCCTCGACCACTACCGCACGGCCCTCGACCTGCATGCCGACGGCACCCGCGCCTTCGAACGCGCCCGTACGGAACTGCTGTTCGGCAGCGCCCTGCGCCGGCTGCGCCGCCGCGCGGAGGCCCGCGACCGGCTGCACAGCGCGCGCGAGGCGTTCGAGTCCTTCGGGGCGCCGCACTGCGCCGAGGCGGCGCGGGCGGAGCTGCGCGCGCTCGGGGCGCCGGCCGGCCCGGCCCGGGGTGCCGAGCCGCCGATCGTCCGGCTGACCGCCCAGCAGCTCATGGTCGCGCGGATGGCCGCGGAGGGTGCCACGAACCGGGAGATCGCCGCGCGGCTTGCGCTCAGTCCGCGGACCATTGATCACCATCTGCGGGGGGTTTTCACGCGGCTTGGGATTCGGTCCCGGATTGAGTTGGTGCGGTTGCTTTCGGAAGGGGAATGAGCATTGTTGTTCGTCCGCGGGTGCGTTGTGGCTGGTCGCGCAGTTCCCCGCGCCCCTATCGGGGCGCTGCCAGTGCCCCTTCTCGGAAAGCTGATGCCTCCCATGTCCCGTCCAAGCGCGCCGCCAGCCAGCCCGGGGCCGCCGTGCGGAAGTCGGCCGGGGCGAGTGCGCCCACGCCCATCGGGAGGGCGCCCAGCAGAGGTGCCCCGGCCACGTCCGGCAGGTCCGTGACGTTGCAGCGCATCGCCAGGTCGGGGGAGTCGGGCCAGCCGCCGATCACCACGCCCAGGAGCTCCACGCCCCGGGCGCGCAGTTCGCGGGCCGTCAGTTCCGTGGTGTTCAGCGTGCCCAGGCCCGCCGAGGCCACCACGAGGACCGGCGCCCGCAGCGCCTGGGCCACGTCGGCCAGGGTGCCGCCCGCCTCGTCGAAGCGGACGAGCAGTCCGCCCGCCCCCTCGACCAGGACCAAGTCGTGCTCCGCGGCCAGCTTCTGGGCCGCCTCGACGACGTCGTGCGGCCGCACCGGGGGCAGTCCCGCACGCCGGGCCGCGGTCGCCGGGGCGAGCGGTTCGGGGTAGCGGGCGCACTCGGCCGTCGTGACCGGGCCCGCGAGCCGCGCGACCTCCTGGGCGTCGCCGCACTCGTCCGGCCGCACCCCGGTCTGCGCGGCCTTCAGGACGGCCACCGTGCGGCCCGCCGCGAGCGCGGAGGCGGCGACGGCCGCCGTGGTGACGGTCTTGCCGACCTCCGTGCCCGTCCCCGTGATCACCAGGATCGGCATGTTCATCCCTCCCGCGCCGCGGCGCACACCGCGCGCGCGATCCGTGCCACGTCCGCGTCGCCGGTGACGTACGGCGGCATCGTGTAGACCAGATCGCGGAACGGCCGCAGCCAGACGCCCTCCCGCACGGCCGCCGCCGTGGCGGCCTTCATGTCCACCGGGTGGTCCAGCTGGACCACCCCGATGGCGCCGAGGACCCGTACGTCCCGGACCCCGGGGAGCCCGGCGGCCTCCGCCAGCCCGTCCCTGAGGCCCGTCTCGATCCGCTTGACCTCCGCGAGCCAGTCCTGCCCGAGCAGCAGCCCGATCGAGGCACAGGCGACGGAGGCGGCGAGGGGGTTGCCCATGAACGTCGGGCCGTGGGCCAGGACCGGCACCTCGCCCCGCGAGATCCCGTCGGCCACCCGGGAGGTGCACAGCGTCGCCGCCATGGTCAGACAACCGCCGGTCAGCGCCTTGCCCACGCACATCACATCCGGCGTCACCGCCGCGTGCTCCGCCGCGAACAGCGCGCCCGTGCGCCCGAACCCGGTCGCGATCTCGTCGAACACCAGCAGCACGTCGTGCGCGTCGCACGCCTCGCGGAGCACCCGCAGATACGCGGGGGAGTGGAAGCGCATCCCGCCCGCGCCCTGCACCACCGGCTCCACGATCACCGCGGCCAGTTCGTCCGCGTGCCGTTCGATCGCGGCGCGCAGCTGATCGGCGTACGTCTCCTCGTACTCGACCGGTGGCGGGTCCACGAAGATCTGACGGGGCAGCACGCCGGTCCACAGCTCGTGCATGCCCCCCTCGGGGTCGCACACCGACATCGGCTGCCAGGTGTCGCCGTGGTAGCCGCCGCGCCAGGTCAGCAGGCGTTGTTTGGTCCCCCGGCCGAGCGAACGCCAGTACTGCAGACACATCTTCACCGCGACCTCGACCGACACCGAACCGGAGTCGGCGAGGAAGACATGTTCGAGGCCTTCGGGAGACATGTCGACAAGGAGCTTCGCCAGCCGGACGGCGGGCTCGTGCGTGAGCCCGCCGAACATGACGTGGCTCATCCGGCCGAGCTGCTCGCGCGCGGCCTCGTTGAGCACCGGGTGGTTGTAGCCGTGGATCGCCGACCACCAGGACGACATGCCGTCGACCAGCTCGCCCGAGCCGTCCGCGAGCCGCAGCCGCACCCCGCTCGCCGACTCCACGACGAGCGGGTCCACCCGGCCGGGCATCGGACCGTACGGATGCCAGACGTGCCGCCGGTCCAGCTCCAGCAACTCGGCGACGGGCAGTGCGGGCAGCTCAGGCATTGGGCGCGAGGTCGGTACCGGCGCCTCGGCGGCGCACGGCGACCAGGTCCGTACGGGGCTCACCGGCCGGGGCGGCGGCAGCGGCCGTACCGCACACCGGGCCGCCCTCGTGCGACCCGCAGCCGGAACCGCAGCCCGCCTCCGCGTGGGAGCCGCAGCCGGCCTCGGCGTGCGAACCGCACCCGCCCGCGCCCGCCGTCGCCCGGTGCTCCGGCAGGGTGATCTCGCCCGCGCCCTCCACCTCGAAGCCGGCGTCCGCGATCATCTCCAGGTCGGCCTTGCCGGCCTGGCCCTCGGTGGTGAGGTAGTCGCCGAGGAAGATCGAGTTCGCCAGGTTCAGCGCGAGGGGCTGCATCGTACGGAGATGGACCTCGCGGCCGCCCGCGATCCGCACCTCGACGTCCGGGCAGACGAACCGGACCATCGCGAGGATCCGCAGACAGCGCTGCGGGGTGAGGTTCCACTCCTTGCCCAGCGGGGTGCCCTCGACCGGGATGAGGAAGTTGACCGGCACCGAGTCCGGGTCCAGCTCGCGCAGCGAGAAGACCACGTCCACCAGGTCCTCGTCGCTCTCGCCCATGCCGGCGATCAGCCCGGAGCAGGCCGACAGGCCCGCCGCGTGCGCCTTGGAGACGGTGTCCACCCGGTCGGCGTACGTGTGGGTGGTGGTGATGTCCCCGTACGTCGCCTCGGAGGTGTTGAGGTTGTGGTTGTAGGCGTCCGCGCCCGCCTCGCGCAGCCGCTCGGCCTGGCCGTCGGAGAGCAGCCCCAGACAGGCGCACACCTCGACGCCCTCGTTCTGGTCCTTGATCGCCTTGATGGTCTCGGAGACCCGGTCCACGTCACGGTCGGTGGGACCGCGCCCGGACGCCACCAGGCAGACCCGCTTGGCCCCGCCCGCGAGCCCCGCCGCGGCCGCCTTGGAGGCCTGGTCGGGCTTGAGCCAGGTGTACTTCAGGATCCCGGTCGTGGAGCCGAGCCGCTGGGAGCAGTACGAGCAGTCCTCGGGGCACAGGCCCGACTTGAGGTTGACGAGATAGTTGAGTTTCACCCGCCGGCCGAACCAGTGGCGGCGCACCTTCCCGGCCGCGGCCACCACGTCCAGCACGTCGTCGTCGGAAGTGGCGAGGACGGCGAGCGCCTCCTCGCGGGTCGGCAGCTCGCGCCGAAGCCCCTTGTCCACCAGCGTGTTCAGCAGGTCCATGAGAGCCGATCCTGTCCTACGGGACCGCCCCGGGCCAAGGTAGGGATCACACAACACACCCGGATCGACGTGTGGGTATTGCCACACCGTGGGTAGCGGTCCGTGACGCTAGGGTCTGTCCGCTACCTACAAAAGCCCCGGAGGAGCCATGGCGTTCGGCTGGATCGACGAACAGGCGCGGGCGCGCCGGCGGGCCGGACTCGTCCGGACGCTGCGGCCCCGTCCGGCCGACTCCCCGCTGCTCGATCTCGCGAGCAACGACTACCTGGGCCTGTCCCGGCACCCGGAGGTCACGGCGGGCGCCGCGGCGGCCGCCCGGACCTGGGGCGGCGGATCGACCGGCTCCCGGCTGGTCACCGGCACCACCGAGCTGCACACCGAGCTGGAACGGGAACTGGCGGAGTTCTGCGGCTTCGAAGCGGCGCTCGTCTTCTCGTCCGGGTACGCCGCGAACCTCGCCGCGGTCACCGCGCTGGCCCCGCACGGCTCGCTGATCGTCTCCGACGCGGGCAACCACGCCTCGCTGATCGACGGCTGCCGGCTGGCCCGTGGGACCACCCAGGTCGTGGCGCACGCGGACCCGGACGCCGTCCGCAAGGCGCTCGGCACGCACGACGGCCCGGCGGTGGCGGTCTCCGACACGGTCTTCTCGGTGGACGGCGACGCCGCCCCGCTGGCCGGTCTCGCCGCCGCCTGCCGGGAGCACGGCGCCGGGCTGGTGGTGGACGACGCGCACGGCCTCGGCGTGCTCGGGAACGGCGGCCGGGGCGCCGCGTCCGCGGCCGGGCTGGCCGGCGCCGAGGACGTCGTCGTCACGGTGACGCTGTCGAAGTCCCTCGGCAGCCAGGGCGGGGCCGTGCTGGGGCCCGCGCGGGTGATCGACCATCTGGTCAACGCGGCCCGCACCTTCATCTTCGACACGGGCCTGGCCCCCGCGGCGGCGGGTGCGGCCCTCGCGGCGCTCCGGCTGCTGCGCCGGGAGCCCGAGCGGGCGGCACGCGCGCGTGCGGTGGCGGCCGAACTGCACGAGCGGCTGACGGCCGCGGGCCTGGAAGCGGTGCGTCCGGACGCCGCGGTCGTCTCCGTGCGTGCGCCCTCCCCGGAGGAGGCCGTGCAGTGGGCGGCGGACTGCCGGTCGGCGGGCCTGGCCGTGGGCTGCTTCCGTCCTCCCTCCGTGCCCGACGGCGTCTCACGCCTGAGGCTGACCGCCCGCGGCGACCTCTCCGGGGCCGAGCTGGATCGCGCTGTACGGGTCATCGGGGAGACACGACCATGAGTCGGCGTGACACGGCCGTGGGTCGCCCCTGCTGCCGGATGACGGTGATCAGTGGAACGCGGTGGTGAAACCCGACCAGCTCTCGGGGGAGAAGAGCAGGGCGGGACCCTCCGGGTCCTTGGAGTCGCGTACGGCGAGCAGCCCGGCGAAGGGCCCGAGGGCCGGCCGGGCCGTCTCCACGCAGTTGTTCGCTCCCGTGCTGTAGCTGCTGCGCAGCCACCGCACCTGGGGCAGAGCGTGGGGATCGGTGCTGCGAGGTGCGTTCCGGGTTACGTTCCGAGGTACGTTCCGAGGCAGAACAGTCATGGTGCCTCCCTACGCGCCGTCAGCTGTCGCGGCGATGTAGTCCAGTGATTCCCCGGGCGAAAGGGCATGTGCCCGAAGGGCGTTGAAGGCCTCGGTGTAGGCCTCGAGGTCTTCTTTCCGTTCGAGGTAGAGGCTACTCGTCAAGTGGTCGAGAACAACCACATCCAGATCAGGCGCGCTCGAGAATGAGAAAATAACGAAAGGGCCGGTGACGCCGATATGGGCGCCGGCCGCGAACGGCAGTACCTGCAATCGCACTTGGGGCAGTCGAGCCGCCTCCATAAGCCGGACGAGCTGGCGCTCCATGACCTCGGGGCCGCCCACCTCCCGCCGCAGCACCGCCTCGTCCAGCACCGCGCTCAGCCTCAGCGGCGGCTGCCGGCGCAGCACGTCCTGGCGGGCGAGCCGCACCTCCACCAGCGTGTCCAACTGGTCCTCGTCGGCCCCCTCCACCGCCGCCCGGGTCACCGCGCGTGCGTACTCGGCCGTCTGGAGCAGTCCCGGGACCACCGTCGTCTCCAGCGTGCGCATCGCCCCGGCCTGCGACTCCAGGCTGATGAAGTCCCGGTACGCGGCCGGCAGGACCCCGCGATAGGCGTGCCACCAGTGGTCCCGGCCACCGCTCTCCTCCGAGCCGGCCAACGCCGTCATCAGCTCCCGCAGTTGCGGGTCGGTCACGCCGTAGGCGTCGAGAAGTAACCGCACATCGGCCGGTTTCGTACCGCTGGTGCCGGTCTCGATGCGGCTCACCTTGGACTGGTGCCAGCCGACGAGCCGGGCCGCCTCACCGCTCGTGAGCCCCGCCCCGGCGCGCAGACTGCGCAGTTCGGCACCCAGCTTCCGGCGGCGCACCGCGGGACCGTGCTGCATGGGCCCTCCTCCTTATTCCTGACGGGCCGTCCAAAAACGCTCTGCCGTGGCAGAGTTCACCGCATTGGGCGACAGATATATGCATATCTTGGTGGATCGCCACCCGTGACCGGTGTGCTGATGGCAGTCTGGCGAAGAAGCACCAGTCCGGGACCGTACTCGAACCATCCGCAGCGTGTCGGACTCCGGTCCCGTGGGAAAGGGACGAGGTCGCCATGGCAGACCATCTGGAAGCATCCGTCACTCTGCCGAGCGATCCCGCCTCGGTCTCCACGGCCCGCGGATTCGTGGCCGACACGCTCGGTGAATGGGGATTGCCGGCGGACTCGGAGGCGGCCGACACCATCCGGCTGATCGTCTCCGAACTCGCCACCAACGCCGTGCAGCACACCCTCGGTCAGTCGCCCACCTTCACGGTGGCCCTGGCGCTCGACCGCGACGAGCGGCTGCGCATCGGCGTCACCGACAGCCATCCGCGCTTCCCCAGACGACTGCCGGCCGCCGTCCAGCAGGACAACGGCCGAGGCATGGTGATCATTCGCTGGCTGACCGCCGAGCGCGGCGGCAGGCTCGGAGTACGCCCCACACGGGAGGGCGGCAAGACGGTCACGGTCGAGCTGCCGTGGACCGTCCCGGCGGAGCAGGCGGCCCGCGCCGCGGTGCCCCCGCGGGCGGGAGAGCTCCCGGGGCGGTGAGGGCGCGTCAGGGACGCCGCCACCACCCCGGGAAGCGGTGCTCGGGCCGGGGCCCTAGCGGACCCGGCCGTACCAGACGCTCTTGGTCCAGATCTTCTCCAGCTTGACCCAGCTGCCGGTCTTCGGCGAGTGCCAGATCTTGCCGTGCCCGGCGTAGATCCCGACGTGGTACACGTTCGACCCCGAGTGGAAGAACACCAGGTCGCCGGCCTTACGGCTGGAGGCCGAGATGTGGCGGGTCTTGTTGTACTGCTGCGCCGCCGTGCGCGGCAGGGTCTTGCCCGCCTTCTTGAACGAGTACATCGTGAGACCTGAGCAGTCGAACCTCTTCGGTCCGGCGGCCCCGTACTTGTACGGTGCACCCTTCTTGGACGCCGCGACCTGGAGCGCCTTCGTCGCCGGCGTGGCGGCCGCGGCGTCGGCGGCGACACCGGGGATCACGATCGAGCCGCCCACGGCGGCGATGGCGAACGCGGAGGCCGTACCGGCCCGGGCCATGAGCGACGGGACACGATTGAGCGCAGTCATGCGCAACCCTTCGTCAACCGCCTGTGAAGGATGACCTGTCGGATTCGGGCTGACAAAGGTGCCCGGCCGCTCTCGCGGCTTCACCCCAAGGGCTGCTCGGCCCGGTCATGGCGTGACCGTTCCGGCGACCCGTCGTGCTTGGGTCCTCCACTCCTGCCGATGCACTCCTGTCGACGGGTCAATCCGGGCAGCGGCAGGACTCGGCGTCCGCCCGGACCGCCCCGCCGCTTGTGGCGGGGACTTGTCGTCAGACACGGATCTTGACTCACCGTTGACCGAAAATCCCAATGGAACCGGTGATTTGTGGGGTTACTCACCACTCACCCGTTCGGGTGGACACCCTGATGGGGGATCAGGTGTCAAGGGCGCCAAAGGCCCCCCGACCTGCGCCGCTACCCCTTGTGCCGCCCCGGAAAACAGCGCCTTCGGCACAATGCGCGCGCTCGCAAGAGGAGCCGCCGCTACGCCGAACGGGGGTAACCCGTCTGGTGCGTTTCAGGTCCGGCCGGGACGTCGCGGTCGCCGCGGCGGCGCTCCGGACCGGACGAGCGTGCGTCAACTGTCGGAGAGCGGCGGGACCGTGACCCGCGCGGTGCGGCGCTCCCCGTCCAGGACGCGCAGCGCCCGCGCGAGGGTCGGCGCGTGCAGCTCGCTCTCGCCCCGCTGATGCATCAGCGTCAGCGCGTCGCGCAGCTCCGCCGCCCTCGCCACCAGCGCCTGGGCGGCCCTGAGGCCCCGGTAGGTGTCACCGTCGTGCGCGGGATTGATCCGCCCGAGCAGATCCACGACGTCCAGGTAACGGTCGATCAACTCGGCCTCGGCGCGGGTGAGCGCGGGCAGCGGCGGCAGATCGGGAACCATCGTCGCTCACCTCGTCCCGGAGAGGTCGCGCCGGCTCGGGACCACCCCGTCCACCAGGCCGTACTCCTTGGCCTGCGGCGCGGTCAGGATCAGATCCCGCTCGATGTCCTCGGTCACCTGTTCGGGGCTGCGCCCGGTGTGCCGTACGAGCATCTCCTCCAGCAGATCCCGGGTGCGCGCCAGCTCCTCGGCCTGGATCGCCAGGTCGCTGGCCTGGCCTTCGACAGGCTCCAGGGCCGGCTGCCGGATGATCATCCGCGCGCCCGGCAGCGCGAACCGCTTGCCGGGGGTGCCCGCCGCCAGCAGTACCGCCGCCGACGAGCCGGCCTGGCCGAGGCAGGTCGTCTCCACGTCACAGGTGACGTACCGGACGGTGTCGTAGATCGCGGTCATCGCCTGGAACGAGCCGCCGGGGGAGTTGATGTACAGCGCGATGTCCCGGTCCGGGTCCTTGTGCTCCAGGTACATGAACTGGGCCATCACGTCGTTCGCCGCGATGTCGTCGATCGGCGTCCCGAGGAAGACGATCCGCTCCTCCAGCAGCTTCGAGTACGGATCCATCGTGCGGTGTCCGAAGCTCGTGCGCTCCGTGAACTCGGGCAGGACGTGGCGGGCGGACGGTCGGGTCATCGGGAACCCCTCCTCGGGCGTCTGGCGCATCTGTAAAAAATGTACAGGACGTACGTGACGTTAGAATGGGGTCATGGCCTACGAGATTCCGGTGACGCAAGCCAGGGCTGAACTCGCCGACCTGATCAACCGGGTGGTGTACGGCGGTGAGCGTGTCGTCGTGACGCGGCACGGCAAGCCCCTCGTCGCCCTTGTCTCCGCCGCCGACCTGGAGCGACTCGATGAACTGGACCGGTCGCCGGAGGAGCTGGAGCGGCCCGTCGAGGAGCCGGTGATCGGCTCGGTCTCCGCCGTGCGCGAGGTCGCGTCCGCTCGCCGCGAACAGCACCGGTTCGGGATCGTGGCGGAACACCGCGGGCCGAACCCGTCGTAGACACGGCGAAGGCCGCGCACCACCGGGGTGCACGGCCTTCCAGGGGGCGGAGGGCTCCGGTCAGGCGACCAGGGCCGGCTCCCACTGCTCGGCGGCCGGCCCGGCTGGCGTCCTGCGCGCCTTCAGCCGGGTGCCCAGCAGCACCGCGCCGAGACCGAGGGCGGCCCACCACACCAGGGTGAGGGCGGGGCCGGTCGCCGCCGCGCCGTCGAAGAACGACACCGAGCGCAGCAGGGTCGTGCCCGCGCCCGGCGGCAGCCACTGGCCGATCGCCCCGGCCGGCTCGGGCAGCATCCGCGGGGCCGAGGGCGCCCCGGAGAACGGGTTGCCGAGGAACATCACCAGGAACGACACGAGACCGATGCCCGCCGGGCCGGCCAGGGCGGCGCAGCCGGCCACCGCCGCGGCCACCGCGAGCGTCGACAGCGCGAACACCGAGGCCTCCGCCCACCAGTCGCCGGTGAGCACGCCCAGCCAGCTGTCCGCCAGCGCCGCCGCGACCAGGCCGACCAGGGCCGCCGCGCCGACCAGGGCGAGCGCCGCGCGCAGGCCGCGCAGCCCCAGGACGGTCACCACCGCGCCCGCGACGATCCCGGCCAGCGCCAGCGGCAGCACACTCGCGTTCAACGCCGCGCCGCGCGGGTCGGTCGACGGGGCCGGCACCACGTCAACCGTCTTCACCCCGGTGCCCTCGGCGGCCGTCCGCCCGGCCACCGCCTGCTGGAGCAGCTGGGCCACGACCGGGCTCGCGGCCGAGGCGGTCAGCAGCTCGGCACCCCGGGCGGTGACGACCACCGCGCCGTATACGGTCCGGTCCTCGATCGCGTCGCGGGCGGCGGCCTCGTCCCGGTAGCGGTGGATCTCGAAGGCGCCCTCGTGCCGGGCGAGCTCCTTCTCCACCTGGGCCGTCGCGGCGGCCGGGCCCGCCACGCCGAGCGGCAGATCGCGGGGCGCGGTGCGGGCGGCGGGCCAGGCGAAGGCCCACAGTGCCACGGCGGCGAGGGTCGGGACGAGCAGGACGACGGCGATCAGACGCCGGGTGGCGGACATGGCTTCCCCCTGGGGGAGTAGACGAGAGAGCAGTGGGATCTAAAGAGTGGGATCTAAAAAAGAAGGATCGTTCGTTTTACTTGCGTTCCGAGCGTGCGCCTGTCGGTCGCGCCTTGTCAAGAAGGAATGTTCGTTTTACGTTTGCGGCATGGCACGCGTATCCCAGGCCCACCTCGACGCACGCCGCCGGCAGATTCTCGACGGCGCCGCGGTCTGCTTCGCCCGCAACGGCTTCCACGCCACGTCCATGCAGGACGTGCTGAAGGAGGTCGACCTGTCGGCCGGCGCGGTGTACCGCTACTTCAGCGGCAAGGAGGAGCTGATCGCCGCGATCGTCTCCGAGGTGCTCGGCCAGGTCCGGACCTCCTTCGAGGAGGCGGCCCGGCTCGACCCGCCGCCGCCCCCGGACGTCCTGGTGACCGAGGTCCTAGGCCGCACCCTCGCGGCCCGCGCCTCCCTGACCGTCGACGGGAAGCCGGCCTTTCCCCGTCTGGTCGTCCAGGTGTGGACGGAGACCCTCCGCAACGACGAGCTGGCGGCGATCCTGCGGGAGGGGTACTGCGCGGTGCGCGCGGCGTGGGGGCGGATCGTCGAGGTGTACCAGGCCGCCGGGACGATGCGCGCGGACGTCCCCCCGGACCATGTGGCGCGCACGATGATCGCGGTCGTCCTGGGCTTCCTCGCCCAGCAGTCGCTGTTCGGGCCCGCGCCGGTGGAGGTGCTGGGCGACGGCCTGCGCGCCCTGATGAGCGTGTCGGAGGCCGAGGGGCGGCCGGTTCGGTCACAGCTCGGTTAACGTGCTCGAAATGCACCCCAACTAGCCTGCCCCTCCACGCCACCAGGGCTTTTCCTCGTGGCTGCGGCAACCGGGCCCCGCACGGTCCGGAGCGAGGATGTGAGGTGGGACGTGCAACTGACCCCGCACGAGCAGGAGAGGCTGCTGATCCATGTCGCGGCCGACGTCGCCGAGAAGCGCCGGGCCCGCGGACTGAAGCTCAACCACCCCGAGGCCGTCGCCCTCATCACCTCGCACATTCTCGAGGGCGCGCGGGACGGACGCACGGTCGCCGAGCTGATGGCCTCCGGACGCAAGCTGCTCACCCGGGACGACGTCATGGAGGGCATCCCCGAGATGATCCACGACGTCCAGGTCGAGGCCACCTTCCCCGACGGCACCAAGCTCGTCACCGTCCACGACCCGATCGTCTGACGGGGGAGGCCGCCATGATTCCCGGAGAGATCCTCTTCGCCGAGGACCCGATCGTCTGCAACGAGGGCCGCGAGATCACCCGGCTCACCGTCCTCAACGCCGCCGACCGGCCCGTCCAGGTCGGTTCCCACTACCACTTCGCCGAGGCCAACCCCGGTCTGGAGTTCGACCGCGCCGCCGCCCGCGGCAAGCGGCTGAACGTCGCCGCCGGTACCGCCGTGCGCTTCGAGCCCGGCATCCCCGCCGAGGTGGAACTCGTCCCGCTGGCCGGTGCCCGGGTGGTGCCCGGACTGCGCGGGGAGACCGGAGGTGCCCTCGATGCCTGAGATCTCGCGTGCCGCGTACGCCGACCTGTTCGGCCCGACCACCGGCGACCGCATCCGCCTCGCCGACACCGATCTGCTGATCGAGATCGAGGAGGACCGCTCCGGCGGCCCCGGGCTCGCCGGTGACGAGGCGGTCTTCGGCGGCGGCAAGGTCATCCGGGAGTCCATGGGCCAGTCGCGTGCCACGCGCGCCGACGGCACCCCGGACACCGTCATCACCGGCGCCGTCGTCGTCGACCACTGGGGGATCGTCAAGGCCGACGTCGGCATCCGCGACGGGCGCATCACCGCGCTCGGCAAGGCGGGCAACCCCGACACCATGGACGGCGTCCACCCCGATCTGGTGCTGGGCCCCGAGACCGAGGTCATCGCGGGCAACGGACGCATCCTCACGGCCGGCGCGGTCGACGCGCACGTCCACTTCATCTGCCCGCAGATCGCCGACGAGGCGCTGGCGGCGGGCGTGACGACACTGGTCGGCGGCGGTACCGGCCCCGCCGAGGGCTCCAAGGCCACCACCGTCACCCCGGGCCCCTGGCACCTCGCCCGCATGCTGGAGGCGATGGAGCAGTACCCGCTCAACATCGGCTTCCTCGGCAAGGGCAACACCGTCTCCCAGGAGGCGATGCTCTCCCAGATCCGGGGCGGCGCGCTGGGCCTGAAGC
This sequence comes from Streptomyces sp. NPDC005820, assembly GCF_040630255.1. Lineage (NCBI taxonomy): Bacteria > Bacillati > Actinomycetota > Actinomycetes > Kitasatosporales > Streptomycetaceae > Streptomyces > Streptomyces sp. NPDC005820. The sequence goes on along the minus strand of NZ_JBEXXE010000011.1, from coordinate 61,974 downwards.
TGCACGAGGACTGGGGCTCGACCCCGGCCGTCATCGACGCCTCGCTGACCGTCGCGGAGCGCACCGGCATCCAGGTCGCCATCCACACGGACACCCTGAACGAGGCCGGGTTCGTGGGCGACACGCTCGCCGCGATCGCCGGGCGGGGCATCCACGCCTACCACACCGAGGGTGCGGGCGGCGGGCACGCGCCGGACATCATGACGGTGGTCTCCGAGCCGCACGTCCTGCCCAGCTCCACCAACCCGACCCGCCCGTACACGGTGAACACCGCCGAGGAACACCTCGACATGCTCATGGTGTGCCACCACCTCAACCCGGCGGTCCCCGAGGACCTGGCCTTCGCCGAGTCCCGGATCCGGCCGTCCACCATCGGCGCCGAGGACATACTCCACGACCTCGGCGCCATCTCGATCATCTCCTCCGACTCCCAGGCCATGGGCCGGGTCGGCGAGGTGATCCTGCGGACCTGGCAGACCGCGCACGTCATGAAGCGCCGGCGGGGCGCCCTGCCCGGCGACGGCCGGGCCGACAACCGTCGCGTACGGCGCTATGTCGCCAAGTACACGATCAACCCGGCGCTGGCCCAGGGGCTGGCCAGGGAGATCGGGTCCGTCGAGACGGGCAAGCTCGCCGACCTCGTCCTGTGGGAGCCGGCGTTCTTCGGTGTCAAACCGCACCTCGTGCTCAAGGGGGGCCAGATCGCCTACGCCCAGATGGGTGATGCGAACGCGTCCATCCCGACCCCGCAGCCGATCCTGCCGCGGCCGATGTACGGGGCGATCGGCCGGGCCCCTGCCTCGAACTCCTTCAACTTCGTGGCACCGCTCGCCATCGAGGACGGGCTGCCGGAGCGGCTCCAGCTCGGCAAGAGGTTCGTCGCCATCGAGTCCACCCGTGCGGTCACCAAGGCGGACATGCGGGAGAACGACGCCCGGCCGCGCGTCGAGGTCGACCCCGACAGCTTCGCCGTGCACATCGACGGCGAACTGGTCGAGGCGACCCCGGCGGCCGAGCTGCCCATGGCCCAGCGTTACTTCCTGTTCTGATGGGCGGGACGTGATGGGCACGGCAGCACTGCTGGTCCTCGCCGACGGCCGCTTCCCCGCCGGAGGGCACGCGCACTCCGGCGGGGCGGAGGAGGCGGTCAAGGCGGGGCGGATCACCGGAGCGGCGGACCTGGAGGCATTCTGCCGGGGCCGGCTGCACACGGCCGGACTCGTCGCCGCCGCCCTCGCCGCCGCGGCGGCGGACGGCGCGGACCCGGCCGCGCTGGACGCGGCGGCGGACGCCCGCACCCCGTCCCCTGCGCTGCGGCTGGCCGCGCGCAGGCTGGGCCGCCAGCTGATGCGGGCCGCCCGCGCGACCTGGCCGAGCCCCGAGCTGGACGCCCTGGCCCGGGAGTTCCCCAAGGGCGCCCACCAGCCGGTGGTGCTGGGACTGACGGCGCGCGCGGCCGGACTGGGGCCCGAGGACGCGGCGTACTGCGCGGCGTACGAGAGCATGAGCGGCCCGGCGACGGCCGTGGTACGGCTCCTGAGCCTCGACCCGTTCGAGGCGACGGCGGTCCTGGCCCGGCTGGCACCGGAACTGGACCGGGTCGTCGACCGGGCGACGGTCGCCGGGGCCGCCGTACGGACCGCCGGCGTCGACGCCCTGCCGTCGGCGTCCGCGCCGCTGCTGGAGATCGGCGCGCAGGCGCACGCGGCCTGGCCGGTGCGGCTGTTCGCCTCGTAGGGCTCAAACGCCGGACGCGCTGAAAGACTTCCACTGAAGGAGAGTTGTCCCATGCACCTCGACCACTCCCACCCCGGTCCCGCCGCCGTCGGCGCCGATGCGCGTCGGCCCGACGGTGCGCGGCGGGCCCTGCGGATCGGGCTCGGCGGGCCCGTCGGCTCGGGCAAGACCGCCACCGTCGCCGCGCTCTGCCGGGCGCTGCGCGACGAGCTGTCCCTCGCCGTCGTCACCAACGACATCTACACCCGCGAGGACGCCGAGTTCCTGCTGCGGGAGGCCGTGCTGCCGCCCGAGCGGATCACGGCCGTGGAGACCGGGGCCTGCCCGCACACCGCGATCCGGGACGACATCTCCGCCAACCTCGAAGCCGTGGAGGACCTCGAGGACGCCGTCGGGCCGCTGGACCTCGTGCTCGTCGAGTCCGGCGGGGACAACCTCACCGCCACCTTCTCCAAGGGGCTCGTCGACGCGCAGATCTTCGTCATCGACGTCGCGGGCGGCGACGACATCCCGAGGAAGGGCGGCCCGGGCGTCACCACCGCCGACCTGCTCGTCGTCAACAAGACCGACCTCGCCCCGTACGTCGGCTCCGACCTCGCCCGGATGGCCGCCGACGCCAAGGCGCAGCGCGCCGAACTGCCGGTGGTGTTCCAGTCGTTGCGCGGCGGGAGCGGGGTGGCGGACGTCGCCGCCTGGGTGCGGGCGCAGCTCGGCGCCTGGACGGCGTGACGATGGGCGGAGTGCGGGCCGTCGCGCGGATCGGGGCGACGGCCGACGGGCGCGGCGGCACCGCCCTGCCCGTCCTGGAGAGCGACGGGCCGCTCGCGCTGCGCCGCACCCGGGGCGCCGGCGACGAGGCCCGGGTCGTGCTCGTGGGCGCGATGAGCGGACCCCTCGGCGGGGACCGGTTCGCCGTCGAGGCGGAGGTCGGCGGCGGGGCCCGGCTGAGGGTGGGCTCGGCCGCGGCCACCATCGCCCTGCCCGGGCAGATCAAGGACGCCGCCCACTACGACGTACGGCTCGACGTCGCCGACGGGGGCGAACTCCACTGGCTGCCCGAGCCGTTGATCTCCGCACGCGGCAGCGACCTGTACGTCACCACCCGGGCCGACCTCGCGCCCGGGGCCCGTCTGGTGCTGCGCGAGGAACAGGTCCTCGGCCGGGTGGGGGAGGAGCCCGGGCGGCTCACCAGCCGGCTCGTCGTCCGCGTGGACGGCCGGGCCGTCCTCGACCAGGAACTGGCCTGCGGACCCGGCGCACCCGGCGGCTGGGACGGCCCCGCCGTCCTCGCCGGACATCGCGCCATCGGTCAACTCGTCGTCGTACGGCCGGAGTTCACGACCCGTCCGGTCACCGCGCAGGCCCTCGGCGAGCACGCCTTTCTGGCGCCGCTCGCCGGGCCCGCCGCCCTGGTGAGCGCCGTCGCGCCGGACGGGCTTCGGCTGCGGCGGGTGCTGGACGAGGCCCTGGCCGTCCTCCACCCCCGCTGAGCGGGGCTTTCCTCTCCGGTTATCGGATTGGCAAAGAAGGTCAACGACACCTGTTCTCAGGTACCTCACAGCCGCAAGGATCCCCATACCGCCGTATCGCTGTACCGCCATAACAAGGTAGGGGAGAAGCCCACTTGAGGGACATACGACCGAACAGAAGGACCGCAGTGCTCGGTTCGGCCGGCGCGCTCGTCGCCGCCACGCTGATGGCCACGGCGGTCGCGGCGCCGACCGCGAACGCGGCCGGCGGCCGTTCGGGACAGGACAGGGAGCAGCGGGGTGCTGCGATCGCCGCGGAGCGCGCCGCCAAGGCCGGCATCGACTGGCAGGACTGCCCGGCCGACTGGGGCCTGGAGAAGCCGATCCAGTGCGGCTGGGTCAGCGTGCCGCTCGACTACGCGCGCCCCAACGGCAAGCAGATCAAGATCGCCGTCGACCACATCGGCAACACGGGCACGCCGCAGGAGCGCCAGGGCGCGCTCGTCTACAACCCGGGCGGCCCCGGCGGCTCCGGCATGCGCTTCCCGCGCCGCGTCACCACCAAGAACGCGATCTGGGCGAACGCGGCCAAGGCCTACGACTTCGTCGGCTTCGACCCGCGCGGCGTCGGTCACTCCGCGCCCATCTCGTGCGCCGACCCGCAGGAGTTCGTCAAGGCGCCCAAGGCCGACCCGGTCCCGGACAACGAGGCCGACAAGCTCGCGCAGATCAAGCTCGCCCGTGAGTACGCCGACGGCTGCTACGAGCGCAGCGGCGAGATGCTGCCGTACATGACCACGCCGAACACCGTGCGCGACCTGGACGTCATCCGGGCCGCCCTCGGTGAGAAGAAGCTCAACTACCTGGGCGTCTCGTACGGCACCTACATCGGCGCCGTCTACGGCACCCTCTTCCCGGGCCACGTCCGCCGCATGGTGGTCGACAGCGTGGTCAACCCCTCCCGCGAGAAGATCTGGTACGAGGCCAACCTCGACCAGGACGTCGCCTTCGAGGGCCGCTGGAAGGACTGGCAGGACTGGGTCGCCGCCAACGACGCGACCTTCCACCTCGGCACCACCCGCGCCGCCGTCCAGGCGAAGTGGCTGGAGCTGCGCGCCACCGCCAAGAAGCACCCCATCGGCGGTCTGGTCGGCCCGGCCGAGCTGATCTCCTTCTTCCAGGGCGCCCCGTACTACGACTCCTCGTGGATCCCGGTGGCGACCGTCTTCAGCAAGTACTTCGCCGGGGACACCCAGGCCCTCGTCGACGCGGCCGCCCCGGACCTGACCGACACGGCCGGCAACATCGCCTCGGAGAACGGCAACGCGGTCTACACGGCCGTCGAGTGCACCGACGCCAAGTGGCCCACCAGCTGGCGGAAGTGGAACGCCGACAACACCCGGCTCAACAAGGACTACCCGTTCCTGACCTGGGCCAACGCCTGGATGAACCTGCCGTGCGCCTACTGGTCGGTCAAGCAGCAGACCCCGGTGGAGGTCAAGACCCACAAGGGCCTGCCGGGCGTACTGATCGTGCAGTCCGAGCGGGACGCGGCCACCCCGTACGACGGCGCCGTCTCCCTGCACAAGCGCTTCAAGGGCTCCCGTCTGATCACCGAGAAGGACGCCGGCTCCCACGGTGTGACGAACCTCGTCAACTCCTGCATCAACCCCCGGGTGGAAAGCTACCTGCTCACCGGGAAGCTGGACGCCAAGGACGTGACCTGCGCCCCGCACGCCACGCCCAAGCCGTAGCCACCGGCTGACAGCGAGGGGCGGCCGGATCGACTCCGGCCGCCCCTTCGTGCTGTGCCGCGACGTCAGCTCAGCGGTATCCGGGGGAACTTGCGCTGCTTCTCCGTCGCCGCGGCCTGCTGCGCCTTCACCACCGCCGCGTACTCGTCGACGTACTCCTGGTCGGACAGCTTCAGGATCGCGTACATGATCTCGTCGGTGATCGCGCGCAGGATCGCCTTCTCGCTCTCCATCCCGGCATAGCGGGAGAAGTCCAGCGGCTTGCCGAAGCGGATGACCACCGGGTGGAGGTTGGGGATCAGCTTGCCCGGCGGCTGCGCCTCGAAAGTGCCGATCATCGCGCAGGGGATCACCGGCACCCCGGCCCTCAGCGCCATCACCGCGACGCCCACCTTGCCCTTGTACAGCCGCCCGTCGTGCGAACGGGTGCCCTCGGGGTAGATGCCCAGCAGCTCGTCCTTGCTCAGCACCCCGAGGCCCTCGCGGATCGCCGCCTGGCCCGCCTCCTTGCCCGAACGGTCCACCGGGATCTGTCCCGCGCTGCGGAAGAAGGTGGCCGTGAGTCTGCCCTTGAGGCCCGGCCCGGTGAAGTACTCGGCCTTCGCGAGGAAGGTGATGCGCCGCTTGAGGACCGCCGGCATCAGGAAGTGGTCCGAGAACGACAGATGATTGCCGGCGACGATCGCCGCCCCCGACTCCGGTACGTGCTCCAGTCCCTCGATGCGCGGGCGGAAGACCAGCTTCAGCAAAGGGCCCAGCAAGACGTACTTGAGCACGTAGTAGAACAAGGGGTAGCTCCTCACTCCGGTGGATCCGCGACGATCGGCCGCGCCACCAGGTTCCTGCCGCCGGTGGCCGCTCAGCAAGTCCGCGTCGGGCGTTGTCGCCGGTCCCTCACAGCCGTACGACGACCAGAGCCGTGTCGTCCGTCGCGCCGCCCGGGGGGAGCAGTTCGAGGAGAACGGAGTCGGCGAGGGATTCCGGGTCGTCGTTCCGGTGCCGGGACAGGGCCTCGGCGAGCCGGTTCAGGCCGGTGTCGATGTCCTCGTGCCGGCGCTCCACCAGCCCGTCCGTGTAGAGCACCAGAGTGGCGCCGTGGTCATAGGCGGCGCACTCCTGCGGCCGGGGCCCGGGGTCCGGCGGAGCGTCCAGCGGCGGGTCGGTGGCCCGGTCCAGGAACTCCACCCGGCCACCCGGGTGGACGAGCGCGGGCGGGGGATGGCCGGCGCTGCTGTAGGTGATGGTCTGCCGGTCGAAGTCGATGAACGTGGTGACCACGGTGGCCGATTCCGCGCCGTCCACGACATGCGCGTACCGCCCGAGCACGTTGAGGGCCTCGGCGGGCCCCTCCGCGACCCTGGAGGCGGCGCTGAGCGCGCTGCGCAGCTGGCCCATCACCCCGGCGGCCTCCAGACCGTGCCCCACGACGTCCCCGACCGACACGCCGATGCGGTCGCCGCCGACCAGGTCGACCAGGTCGTACCAGTCCCCGCACACGTTCAGCGAGCCGACCGCCGGGCGGTAGCGCACGGCCGCGTGATGGTGGCCGACCTGACGGCGGGCGGGCAGCATCGCCTCCTGCAGGGCGAGAGCCACCTCGCGCTCCCGGGCGTGCGCCTGCCGCAGCCGTTCGTTGACCTCCTGCAGCTCACGGGCGCGGGTGTACAGCTCGGCCTCCAGCACCCGGGTCCGGCTGCCGGGCTCGCCCGGGCCGCGCGACCCGCGGGCCCGGATCAGCTCGGTGACCTCCTCGACCCGGTGGACGACGAGCACCACCGACCCGTCGGGGCCGAACACGGGCGCGTTGACCGGGCTCCAGTACCGCTCGTCCCACTCCCCGGGCCGCCCGGGGTCCTCGACGTCGTAGCGCTGCAGGGCCATCGCGTCCCGCTCGCCGGTGGCCAGCACCCGGCGCAGCGAGGCCTCCAGATTGCGGACCCCGCTCGCGCCCGGGTCGTTGGGGTTGTCCGGGAACACCTCGAACAGATGGCGGCCGACCACCTGCTCGCGCTTGCGGCCCCCGACGCGCAGGTACTCCTCGTTGGCGTCCGCGTACCGGAGCTCGGCCGTCAGCAGCGCCACCATGCCGGGCAGGGACTGGAACACCGCCGCGTAGTCGATCGCTGCCGCGTGGTCGATCGCCGTGTCGTTCATGGCTCGCGCCCCATCCGCCGGTTTTGGGTAATTTTCGCACGCGAGGTGACGGAGGAGGTCCGCGCGTCACACGCCCGGGTCGGAGAGCGACTGCTCCGCCCAGATGATCTTCCCCTCGCCCAGGAAGCGCGTGCCCCAGCGCTCGGTGACCTGGGAGACCAGCAGCAGACCGCGGCCGCCCTCGTCCGTGGTGCGCGGATGGCGCAGATGCGGGGCGGTGGCGCCGCCGTCGAAGACCTCGCAGACCAGGGAGCGCTCTCGGATCAGTCGCAGCCGGATCGGGCCGGTGGCGTACCGGATGGCGTTGGTGACCAGCTCGCTCACCACCAGCTCGGTGGTGAACGACAGCTCCGGCAGACCCCACTCCGCCAGCCGCCGGCTCGCGGTCCTGCGCGCCTCGGCGACCGCGGCCGGGTCGGCCGGCAGCTCCCAGTCCGCGACCCGGTCCGGGGACAGCCGGCGGGTACGGGCCATCAGCAGGGCCACGTCGTCGTACGGCCGCGCCGGGACGAGCGCGTCGATCACGGTCCGGCACGCCAGGTCCAGGCCCGCCGCCGGACGCTCCAGGGCCCGCCGCAGCCGGGCGCGGTCGGTGTCCAGCGCCCACTCGGCGCCCTGGGCGAGCAGACCGTCGGTGTGCAGCGCGAGCGTGCTGCCCTCCGGCAGGGTCAGCTGCGCCGACTCGAACGGCGGCCCGCCCAGGCCCAGCGCCGACCCCTGCGGCAGGTCCACGAACCTGACCTCCCCGTCGGGCAGCACGACCGCCGGGGCCGGATGCCCGGCGGCGGCCATCGCGCACCGGCCGTCGACGGGGTCGTAGACGACGTACACGCACCCCGCCCCCTGTGCCTGGGTGCCCGCGTCCAGCCCCTCCTCCCGGGCCATACGGACGACCAGGTCGTCCAGGTGGGCGAGGACCTCCTCCGGAGGCAGATCCAGGGCGGCGAGGGTGCGTACGGCGGTCCGTACGCGCCCCATGGCCGCGGCGGCGTCGATGCCGTGCCCGGGCACCTCGCCCACCACCAGCGCCACCCGTGCCGCCGACAGCGGGATCAGGTCGTACCAGTCGCCGCCGAGGCCGGTCAGCTCGTCGGCGGGCCGGTAGCAGGCGGCCACCTCGACCGCGTCCTGCTCGGGCAGCCGGTGGGGGAGCAGATTGCGCTGGAGCACCAGTGCCGCGTCGCGCTCCCGGGTATAGCGGCGGGCGTTGTCCACGCACACGGCCGCCCGCGAGACCAGGTCCTCCGCGAGCGCCAGATCGTCGGCGTCGAAGGGTTCCCGCAGCCCGCGGCGCAGAAAGCAGGTCACCCCCAGGGTGGCCCCGCGGGCCCGCACCGGGACGATCAGCACGCTGACCGATTCACCCGGGGCGGGGGCGCCGGGCAGGTTCCGCAGCCATTTCTCCGCCGACGGATCGAGACGCTCGCCGTACCAGGGGCTGCCGGTGAGGAGACAGCGGACGGGCGGCGAGTCGGCCTGGTGGGCGACGGTGGGGGTGGAGGCGTGGGGCGGCGTGGCGATGCCTGGGGCGGAGGCGTGAGGAGGCGTGGCGATGCCGGGGGTGGCCGCGTGGGGCGGCTTCGCGCTGTCGGCGATCCTCTGTCCCGCCCGGTGCAGGGGGACCGTGCCGGACGGGTCCGGTGCGGGTTCCGCGCCGGACAGGACCGGGGCCGGCAGGTCCACGGCGACCGCGTCGGCGAACCCGGGGACGGCCACGTCGGCCAGCTCCTGCGCGGTGCGGGCGATGTCCAGGCTGCTGCCGATGGACCGGCCCGCCCGGTCGAGGAGGGCGAGCCGCTGCCGGGCGCGGTGGCGGTCGGTGATGTCGACGACCGTGTAGTAGACGCCCACCGGGTTCCCGTGGTCGTCGTCCAACCGGGTGAACGACAGCATGTGCGCCGTCTCCCGGTGCGGCGCGGCCCGTACGTGCCCGACGTGCTCGTAGCCGACCACGGTCACGCCGTCGGCCAGCACCCGCCGCATCTGCGCCTCCGCCGCCTCGGCGTCCAGCCCCGGCTGCACATCCCCGAGCCGCAGCCCCAGCCGCTCCTCGGGCCGGCCGCCGCCGAACCGGGCGAGCGCGTCGTTGGACCACACGAACCGCAGATCCGTGTCCACGATGGCGATGCCGATCGGCGAGTCCGACACCATCCGCTCCAGGACCGAGCGGCTCATCGTCCAGCCGGGCGCGTCCCCCGTCTCGCTCAGCAGCACCAGCCGGCGGTCGGCGCCGCCCGGCTCGTCGGCACAGGTGATCCGGGCCATCACCGGGACCGGCCGGCCGTCCCGGCGCCGGGCGGACAGCAGCCCGCTCCAGCCGCCCTCCCGACGGCACCGCTCGAGGATCTCCGCCACCCGGCCCGCGTCCCCGTGGGTCAGCAGCCCGGCCAGGTCCCTGCCCACCGCCTCGGAGGCCGGATACCCGAGCAGCCGCTCGGCGTCCCTGGTCCAACTCGTCACCACGCCCCGCCCGTCGAGCAGCAGGGGCGCGGCATCCGCCACGTCGAACCGCCGGCGGGCAACGCCGTCCTCGTCGTGTGTGCCCACGGTCGACCTCTCTGTCGCTGAGAGTGGTCTACCACCTCCTGACCCAATCTTCACCCTGCCTGCACGAGCCCGACCGAGCCACCCGGGAGCCCCGGCTCACCCCCGCGTGCGGCCCGTCCGCTCAGGCCCCCTGGACGAGCACCCTGCCCAATGCCTCCAGCGCCGACCCCAGTTCCTCGCCCGTGATCGTCAGCGGCGGCGCCAGCCGGACGGTGGAGCCATGGGTGTCCTTGACCAGCACGCCCTCCCGCATCAGCCGCTCGCTCACCTCGCGGCCGGTGCCGAGGGCCGGATCGATGTCGACGCCGGCCCACAGCCCCCGGGCCCGGAAGCCGACGACGCCCTTGCCGACCAGAGCGGTCAGACCGTCCCGCAGCACGCTCCCCAGCTCCGCCGCCCGCCGCTGGAACTCACCGGTCTCCAGCAGCTCCACCACCGCCGTGCCGACCGCCGCCGCCAGCGGATTGCCGCCGAAGGTCGACCCGTGCTCGCCCGGCCGCAGCACCGACAGCACCTCGCGCCGCCCCACCACCGCAGACACCGGCACGATCCCGCCGCCGAGCGCCTTGCCGAGCAGGACGACGTCGGGGACGACCCCCTCGTGCTCCACCGCGAGGGTCCGGCCCGTGCGGCCCAGCCCGGACTGGATCTCGTCCGCGACGAACAGGCAGTTCGCCCGGCGGGTCAGCTCCCGCACCCCGGCCAGATAGCCCTCGTCGGGGATGACCACCCCCGCCTCGCCCTGGATCGGCTCGATCAGCACCGCGGCCGTGGTCTCGTCGACCGCCGCCTCCAGCGCCGCCAGGTCGTTGTACGGCACGATCCGGAAGCCCGGCGTGAACGGGCCGAAGCCCGTCCGGGCGGTCTCGTCCGTCGAGAAGCTCACGATCGTCGTCGTACGGCCGTGGAAGTTCTCCGCCGCGACCACGATCGTGGCCCGGTCGGCGGGGACGCCCTTCACCTCGTAGGCCCACTTGCGGGCCACCTTGATGCCGCTCTCCACCGCCTCCGCGCCGGTGTTCATCGGCAGCACCATGTCCAGGCCGGTCAACTCCGCGAGCCGTTCGGCGAACTGCGCGAGCCGGTCGTTGTGGAAGGCGCGGGAGGTCAGCGTGAGCCGGTCGAGCTGGCGGTGCGCCGCCTCGATCAACAGGGGGTGGCGGTGGCCGAAGTTGAGGGCCGAGTAACCGGCCAGCATGTCGAGGTAGCGGCGGCCCTCGACGTCCTCCACCCAGGTGCCCTCGGCGCGCGCGACGACCACGGGCAGCGGATGGTAGTTGTGCGCGAGGACGGGCTCCTCGGCGCGGATCAGCTCGGCGGAGGACCGCGCGGGTGCGACCCCGGCCTCGGACGAGCCGGCGGGGACTGCCTCGGGCGAGCGCGCGGGAACGACGGGTGCGGTCATGAACGGATCTCCTGAGTGCAGCACTTGATGCCACCGCCGGCCTTCTGGAACTCCGACAGGTCGACGGGGACGGGGACATAACCGCGCTCGGTCAGCCGGGCCGCGAGGGCCTCGGCCCGGGGCGCGATGAACACATGACGGCCGTCGGAGACGGAGTTGAGGCCGAAGGCCATCGCGTCGTCACGGGTGGCCAGTACCGCGTCCGGGTACAGCCGGGCCAGCACCTGGCGGCTGCCCGGCGAGAACGCCTCCGGGTAGTAGGAGACGTTGTCGTCGTCCAGCACGAACAGCGCCGTGTCCAGGTGGTAGAAGTGCGGGTCCACCAGCGTCAGGCTGATCACCGGGTGACCGAAGAACTCCTGCACCTCGCGGTGCGCCTCGCGCGTCGTGCGGAACCCGGTGCCGGCCAGCACGTACCGGCCGGTCCACACCAGATCTCCCTCGCCCTCGCAGATGTGCTCCGGGCGGTGCACCTCGTAGCCGGCGGTCTTGAACCAGGTGTCGTACAGCGCGGACTCGGGACGCCGCTCGGGCGCGTGGAAGAGCGAGCCGAACACCCGGCCGGCCACGACGACCGCGGAGTTCGCGGCGAAGACCATGTCCGGCAGGCCGGGGGCCGGATCCACGGTGTCGACCGTGTGCCCGTGCGAGCGGTAGGCGCGGATCAGCGTCTGCCACTGCTCCCGGGCGAGATCGACGTCGACGGGGCTGTCGGGATGCATCCAGGGATTGATCGCGTACTGCACGGCGAAGTGTCTGGGCTCGCAGACCAGGAAGCGCCGGGCACTCGGCCTCCGGCCGGTGGTCACACTGTCGGACATGTCCCCAAGGTAAGAACCGACAGCGGAGCGCTACAAGGAACGAACGCTGCGTGTTCACGCAGGAATGCTGCGTGTTCAGCCCGCGCCGCGCACGTTCCCTGCGTCATCGGGGGCCACTTGTGTGGCTCCCGCCTCCGGACTGTCCGGCAGCAGATGCGACAGCACCATCACGCTGATCGTCTTGCGGATGAACGGCTCCACCCGGATGCGCTCCAGCACCTCCTCGAAGTGCTCCACGTCCCGTGCCCGCACATGCAGCAGCGCGTCCGCCCCGCCCGTCACCGTCATCGCCGCGGTGATCTCCGGATGGTTGCGCACCACCTCCGCGAGCCGCCGCGGCGGGGCCGCGCCCTCGCAGTACACCTCCACGTACGCCTCCGTGCGCCAGCCCAGTGCCGCCGGCTTCACCGTCGCCGTGAACCCCGTGATCACCCCGGTGTCCCGCAACCGGTCCACCCGGCGTTTGACCGCCGTCGCCGACAGACCGATCGCCGACCCGATCTCCGCGAAACTCGTCCTGGCGTTCGCCATCAGAGCGGTGACGATCTTCCGGTCGAGATCGTCGAAAGGGGCAGTGCCGCTGTTCATGCGGGCACTGTATCCAGCGGATACGTCCACACCTCGGCACATGTCCAGCCGTGCCGATCGCCCCTACACTCCACGTTCATGCTGCGCGCCCTCGCCGTCGACGACGAACGCCCCTCGCTCGAGGAACTGCTGTACCTGCTGAACGCCGATCCCCGCGTCGGCAGCGTGGAGGGCGCCGGCGACGCGACCGAGGCGCTGCGCCGCATCAACCGCGCCCTGGAGTCCGGCCCGCACGGCCCCGAGGCCATCGACGTCGTCTTCCTCGACATCCAGATGCCCGGCCTCGACGGCCTCGACCTGGCCCGCCTGCTCACCGGCTTCGCCCGGCCCCCGCTGGTCGTGTTCGTCACCGCCCACGAGGACTTCGCCGTCCAGGCCTTCGACCTCAAGGCCGTCGACTACGTCCTCAAGCCCGTCCGCAAGGAACGCCTCGCCGAAGCCGTCCGCCGGGCCGTCGAACTGCGCGGCGCCGCGCCCCGCATCCCCGTCCACGAGCCCGACCCCGACCACATACCCGTCGAGCTCGGCGGCGTGACCCGGTTCGTCGCCGTGGACGACATCACCCATGTCGAGGCCCACGGCGACTACGCCCGACTGCACACCGACCGCGGCAACCACCTCGTCCGCATCCCCCTGTCCACCCTCGAGGAACGCTGGCGGGCCCGCGGATTCGTCCGCATCCACCGCCGCCACCTCGTCGCCCTGCGCCACATAGGGGAACTCCGCCTGGACGCCGGCACGGTCAGCGTCCTGGTCGGCGGCGAGGAACTCCAGGTCAGCCGCCGCCACGCCCGCGAACTGCGGGACCTGCTGATGAGGAGGCCGTGAGCATGCCGCAGGACCCCGCCGAGCGCCGCGTCGTCGTCAGCGGCCCGCCCCGCCGCACCGGCGGCCGCGCCTCCGGCTACTACCGCCCCCGCACCGAGATCGACGAGCAGACCACCCTCGGCCACACCTACGTCCGCTCCCTCATGCGCTCCCAGCTGCGCGCCGCCCTCGTGGTGTTCGCCGTCCTCGCCCTCCTCGTCGGCCCGCTGCCGCTGCTGTTCGCGGCGATGCCCGACGCCCACCGCCTGGAATGGGCGGTTCTCGGCTTCTGCCTCTACCTCCCGCTCGTCCTGCTGGCCCGCTGGTACGTCCGCCGCGCCGAACGCAACGAACGGGACTTCGTCCGACTGGTCGAAGACCGATAGGGGCCGGACACATGAACTCGGCGTACGCCGTGCCCGCCGTCGCCCTGGTGGTGGTCGCGACCGTCCTCGTCGGCGCCTTCGGCCTGAGGATCTCCCGCACCACCTCCGACTTCTACGTCGCCTCGCGCACCGTCGGCCCCCGCCTCAACGCGGCCGCCATCAGCGGCGAGTACCTCTCCGCCGCCTCCTTCCTCGGCATAGCGGGACTGGTCCTGGTCCAGGGCCCGGACATGCTCTGGTACCCGGTCGGCTACACCGCCGGCTATCTCGTCCTGCTCCTCTTCGTCGCCGCCCCGCTGCGCCGCTCCGGCGCCTACACGCTGCCCGACTTCGCCGAGGCCCGGCTCGCCTCCCACACCGTCCGCCGGCTCGCGGGCACCCTCGTCGTCGGCGTCGGCTGGCTCTACCTGCTGCCCCAACTCCAGGGCGCGGGCCTGACGTTGACGGTCCTCACCGGTGCGCCGGACTCCCTCGGCGGGCTGATCGTCGCGGTCGTCGTCGCCGCGACCGTCGCCGCGGGCGGGATGCGCAGCATCACCTTCGTGCAGGCGTTCCAGTACTGGCTCAAGCTCACCGCCCTGCTCGTCCCCGCCCTATTCCTGGTCCTCGCCTGGCAGGGCGACGGAGGCCCCCGGCACGCCTTCGCGGAACCGGCCGCCTTCCGGGACCAGCGCACGGTCCGCGTGGACGACACCCTCGACCTGCGGCTCGACCGCCCCCTGACCGTGACGGTGGACGGCACGGTCGACGGCCGCCGGCACTCCGGCACCGCTCTGAACCTGCCCGCCGGCACCCACCGCATCGAGCGGGGCGCCCGGCTCACCTTCGCCGAGGGCAGCCCCGTCCCCACCGCCGAGCGCGGCAGCACCGGCGGCATGTCCACCTCCCTCGCCGCGGGCCGTCAGGAACGCCCGCTGTACGCCACGTACGGCCTGATCCTCGCCACCTTCCTCGGCACGATGGGCCTGCCGCACGTCGTCGTCCGCTTCTACACCAGCCCGCACGGGGTCGCCGCCCGCCGCACCACGGTCGCCGTCCTCGCCCTGATCGGCGTCTTCTACCTGCTCCCGCCCCTCTACGGCGCGCTCGGCCGCCTGTACGCCCCCGAGCTCGCCCTCACCGGCGACGCCGACGCGGCCGTCCTGCTGCTGCCGGACCGGATGATCGGCGGCGTCGGCGGCGACCTGCTCGGCGCGCTGGTCGCCGGGGGAGCCTTCGCCGCGTTCCTGTCCACGGCGTCCGGGCTGACCATGGCCGTCGCGGGCGTCCTCACCCAGGACGTGCTGCCGACCCGGGGCGTACGGCACTTCCGGCTGGGCACCGCGCTCGCCATGGCCGTACCGCTCGCCGCCAGCCTGCTGGTGGGCGGGCTGCCGGTGGCCGACGCGGTGGGCCTCGCCTTCGCGGTGTCGGCGTCCTCCTTCTGCCCCCTGCTCGTCCTCGGCATCTGGTGGCGCCGGCTGACCCCGCCGGGGGCGGTCGCCGGGATGGTGGTGGGCGGCGGATCGGCGTTCCTCGCGGTCGCCGCCACCATGGCGGGCCTGCCGGTCACCGGCGGACTGCACGCGCTCCTCGCCTGGCCGGCCCTGTGGTCGGTGCCGCTGGGCTTCCTCACCATGATCCTGGTCTCCCTGGCCACCCCGGGCCGCGTCCCGGCCGGCACCGCGACGATCCTGGCCCGCTTCCACCTGCCGGAGGAACTGCGCACGGAGGAGCTCAGGACACCGGAGGAGTTCAGGGCGCCGGAGGCCAAGGCATGAGCGCGACGGCGGGGGAGCGGGCATGAGCGGTTTCCTGGCGGGCGTGTGCATCGCCATCCTCCCCTTCCTCGCCCTCGGCTTCTGGCTCGGCCGCCGCACCGCCCACCCCGACAGCCGGGGCGGCCTCGGCACCCCCGTCGAGCACGCCACCTTCCAGACCCTGCACACCGCCTCGCTCGCCGCACCCCCGCTGCGGGCGGGCCTCACCGAGGAGACGGCCCGCAGGTCCGCCCGCAGACTGCGCACCCTGCTCGGCACGGACGCCCTCTGCCTCACCGACCGCGAGCAGGTCCTCGCCTGGGACGGCGTGGGCGCCCACCACCGCACCGAGATCATGGAACGCATCGCCGCCCCCCTGGACAGCGGCCGGGGCGAGGCCTTCCGCCTGACCTGCGACCACGCCGACTGCCCGGTCCGCTGGGCCGTGGTCGCCCCGCTCACCGTCGACGACCGGGTGCACGGCGCCCTCGTCGCCTGCGCGCCCCGCGAGTCGGCCGTCCTGGTCCGGGCGGCGGGCGAGGTGGCCCGCTGGGTCAGCGTCCAGCTGGAGCTCGCCGATCTCGACCAGTCCCGTACGCGACTGATCGAGGCGGAGATCAAGGCCCTGCGCGCCCAGATCTCCCCCCATTTCGTCTTCAACTCGCTCGCCGTGATCGCGTCCTTCGTCCGCACCGACCCCGAACGCGCCCGCGAGCTGCTCCTGGAGTTCGCCGACTTCACCCGCTACTCGTTCCGCCGGCACGGCGACTTCACCACCCTCGCCGACGAGCTGCACGCCATCGACCACTATCTGGCCCTGGTCCGCGCCCGCTTCGGCGACCGCCTCGCCGTCACCCTCCAGATCGCCCCCGAGGTCCTCCCGGTCGCCCTCCCCTTCCTCTGCCTCCAGCCCCTCGTCGAGAACGCCGTCAAACACGGCCTGGAGGGCAAGGCGGAGAAGTGCCACATACAGATCACGGCCCAGGACGCGGGCGCCGAGGCCCTCGTCGTCATCGAGGACGACGGCGCCGGCATGGACCCGGTCCTGCTGCGCCGCATCCTGGCCGGCGAGGTCAGCCCGTCCGGCGGCATCGGCCTGTCCAACGTCGACGACCGGCTCCGCCAGGTGTACGGCGACGACTACGGCCTCGTCATCGAGACGGCCGTAGGGGCGGGCATGAAGATCACCACCCGGCTGCCGAAGTACCAGCCGGGCGTCCACTCGGCGGCCCGCCTCGGCCCCGGCTGATCAGCCGGTCTTCAGCACGATCATCGCCAGGGTGATCAGACCGAGCACGACCCAGCCGAACCACAGCCAGCCGTTGCTGCCCAGCGCCACCGTGTAGGCGGTCACCGCGACCAGCCCGCCCAGGGTGAGCACCCCCATGGTCTTCGTGGAACTGTCCGTGGAACCTGCCATCGCGACACCCTCCTCAGGGCCGCCCACCGCCGGGCGTGTCCACCTCCATGGTGCCCCGGCTCACGCGCGAGCGCCCCGGATTCGCCACCCCCGGCGCCCGCGCCCCGGACCGTCTAGCGTCCCCGGGCGTTCAGCGAGGCGAGATAGGCGTTGTACGCCTCCAGCTCCTTGTCGCCGTCCCGGTCGGCGGCGCGGTCCTGGCGCTTGGCCTGGCGCTGCTCGGAGCCGTACCACTGGAACAGCAGCGCGATCAGCACCAGCACGGACGGAATCTCGCTGAACGCCCACGCGATCCCGCCCGCGACGCCCTGATCGGACAGCGCGTCGATGCCCAGCGAGGCAGACGGATTGCGGAACGTGTCGACCATCGGCTCGGACGCCATCATCAGCGCGATCCCGAAGAACGCGTGGAACGGCATCCCGGCGAACAGCTCCAGCATCCGCATCAGATGCCCGGGCCGCTGCGGCCCCGGGTCCACCCCGATGATCGGCCAGAAGAACACCACGCCCACCGCGAGGAAGTGCACCATCATCGCGATGTGCCCGACCTTGGAGCCCATCAGGAAGTCGAAGAGGGGACTGAAGTACAGCGCGTACAGCGAGGCGATGAACATCGGAATGGTGAACGCCGGATGCGTGATGATCCGCATGTACCGGCTGTGCAGCAGCATGAGCAGCAGCTCACGCGGCCCCTTGCGCCCTCCGCCGGCCGTCGGCAGCGCCCGCAGCGCCAGCGTCACGGGCGCGCCCAGCAGGATCAGGATCGGCGACAGCATGCTGATCACCATGTGCTGCACCATGTGCACGCTGAACATGACCATCCCGTAGTCGTTCAGCCCGGTGCACATCACCAGCATGATCGTCAGCACCCCGACGACGTACGACACGGTCCGCCCGACCGGCCAGGCGTCCCCCCGCCGCCGCAGCCGCACCACACCCCACCCGTACAACCCGAGCCCGGCCAGACAGGCCACGAGAAAGAACGGATCAGCCGACCACTGCAGCCCCCGCCCCAGCGTGAACGGCAGTAGATCCATATGCGTGCCGTGCCCGCTGTGCTCCATGGTGGGCGGCTCCTGATTCGTGGGGGGTTGTGCGTTTCCTGCCGCCCCAAGACTAGAACCGCCCCCGGCGATCTCTGTCACCGGGGGCAACCGGTCCCACCCGAAAGGGGCGCGGGGAACTGCGCGACAAGCCACAACGCACCCGCACCCGCCGGACGGCTATAGCACGCACTCCGCTTCCGCGTACCGCTCAGCCGGCACGGTCTTGAGCGTCTCCACGGCCTCGGCCAGCGGCACCATCACGATGTCCGTCCCCCGCAGGGCCGTCATCTTCCCGAACTCCCCCCGATGCGCCGCCTCCACCGCATGCCACCCGAACCGGGTCGCCAGCACCCGGTCGTACGCGGTCGGCGTGCCACCCCGCTGCACATGCCCGAGGATCACCGGCCGGGCTTCCTTCCCCAGCCGCTCCTCCAGCTCGATGGACAGCTGACGGGCGATCCCGGCGAACCGCTCGTGCCCGTAGATGTCCTTGCCGCCCTCGTCGAAGTCCATGGTCCCGGCGCGCGGCTTGGCGCCCTCCGCGGCGACGACGATCGCGAACCGCTTGCCCGCCTCGAACCGCTCACCGACCCGCCGCGCCAGCTCCTCGATGTCGAAGGGCCGCTCCGGTACGACGATGGCGTGGGCGCCCGCCGCCATGCCCGACTGAAGCGCTATCCAGCCGGTGTGCCGCCCCATCACCTCGACGACCAGCACCCGCTGGTGCGACTCGGCGGTGGTCTTCAGCCGGTCGAGCGCCTCGGTCGCGACCCCGACGGCCGTGTCGAAGCCGAAGGTGACGTCGGTGACCGCGATGTCGTTGTCGATGGTCTTCGGCACGCCGACGATCGGCAGTCCGGCGTCGGACATCAGCCGGGCCGCCTTGAGGGTGCCCTCACCGCCGATCGGGATGATGGCGTCGAGGCCGAGCTCCTCGACATGCCCCCTGGCCCGCTCCACGCCGTCCCGCAGATGCGAGGGCTGGACCCGGGAGGAGCCGAGGATGGTGCCGCCGCGGGCCAGGATGCCGGCCACCGCGTCGAGGTCGAGCTTGAGGTAGTCGCACTCCAGGAGGCCCTTCCAGCCGTCCCGGAAGCCGATGACCTCGTCGCCGTGGTCGGCGACGGCACGGTGCACGACGGACCGGATGACGGCGTTCAGGCCGGGGCAGTCGCCGCCGGACGTGAGGACACCAATGCGCATAGCCCGAAAAACCTTCTCCACGAGGGCCGGATCCGGACCCCGTCGTCCGGCTCGATCCCCGCCACCCTAGCGGCAGGAGGGGGCGGGGCCGAAGCATGCGTCCGCCTACTGGACGTGCCTGCTCACCTGTGCGGACGCACCGTCAGACGGGCTGCTGACGGTGCTCTGAAAAGCAGGTGAACACACAGATCACGCGGGCTGCTGTGCGGAGGCGATGCGCTCGCCCCGCAGCGCCTCGTACCAGCGGTCGTCGGTCGGCGGCAGCGCGTTCACATCGAGCGCCAGCTTCAGCAGCAGGTCCGCGATGAGCGGGTTCCTGGCCAGCACCGGCCCGTGCATGTACGTACCGAACACGGTGTCGTTGTACGCGCCCTCCGTGCCGTCGCCGGTGCCGTTGCCCCTGCCCATGCTGACGCGGGCGAACGGGCGGGCGGTCGGGCCGAGATGGGTGACGCCCTGGTGGTTCTCGAAGCCCGTCAGGGACGGCAGTCCGAGCCGGGGGTCGATGTCGGCGAGGACGTCACCGACGCACCGCTCGCCCTCGCCGCGCACCGTGGTGACGTCGAGGAGGCCGAGGCCCGGCTGGCGCTGGCCGACGTCGTTGACGAACTCGTGGCCGAGGATCTGGTAGCCGGCGCAGACCGCGAAGACGATCGCGCCGTTGTTCACCGCCTGGAACAGGTGCCCGTCGCGCAGCAGCCGCTCCGCTGCGAGCCGCTGGGGCCGGTCCTCGCCGCCGCCGATGAGGTAGATGTCGCCGGAGGTGGGGATCGGCTGGTCGCTGCGCACGTCGAGGCGGGCCACGTCGAGGCCGCGCTGCCGGGCCCGGCGCTCCACGACCAGGACGTTGCCCTGGTCGCCGTAGGTGCTGAGCAGGTCCGGGTAGACCCAGACGATCCGCAGTTGGTTGTCGCTCATGAACTGGTCGTCCTTCGTGGTCAGTTGCCGACGCGGCGGCGCAGGTCCTGGAACGCGGTGTAGTTCGCGATGACCTCGATCCGGCCCGGCGGGCACTGCTGCACGGCCTGGTCGACGGTGTCGCACACCTGGAAGTGCTGGTTGGCCACCTCGAGGCGCACCGCGAGGTCCAGCTTGCGGTCACCGATGACGAAGATCGGGTGGCCGGTCAGCCGCGTGTAGTCGACGTCCCACAGCCAGGAGGTGTCGGTGCCGTCGGCGCCGCGCGCGTTCACGGAGAGGATCACCGGGGCGGGTGCAGGATCGATCAGGCTGAACGTCTCGAGCCAGCCCGCCGGGTTCTTGGCGAGCAGCAGCCTGAGGTCACGGCCCTGGAACTGGACGACGTCATAGCGTCCGGCGACGGCCTGCACCTGGTACATGCGCTCCAGCGCGACCTGCGGCGGCACCCCGAACACGGCGGCGACGGCGGCGGAGGAGGCGGCGTTGGCCTTGTTGGCCCGCCCGGGGAGCTGCAGATGGATGGGCCAGGCGGACCCGTGCGGGTCGAGGACGTGGTCCCCGGAGAGCGCCCAGCTCGGCTGCGGCCGGCGGAACCCGCACTCGCCGCAGAACCAGTCGTCGCCGGGCCGCTGCATGACACCGCCGCAGGACGGGCACGACCAGGCGTCGTCCTTCCACATCTGCCCGGCGGCGACCCACACCACGTTGGGGGAGGAGGACGCGGCCCACACCACCAGCGGGTCGTCGGCGTTGGCGACGACGACGGCCTTGGAGCCGGCGAGGCCCTCGCGCCAGTTCTCCGCGAGCATCCGGGTCTCGGCGGCGCGGTCCAGCTGGTCGCGGGAGAGGTTCAGCAGGGCGATGCACTTCGGGGCGGTGTCCCGGGCGACGCCGGCGAGGTACTTCTCGTCGACCTCGATGACGCCGTACTTGGAGTCCGAGCCGCCCGCGAGCGCCGAGGTGATGCCGGCCGGCATGTTGGCGCCGAGCGCGTTGGACACGACGGGTCCGGCGGCCCTGAGCGCCTCGGCGATGAGCCGGGTGGTGGTGGTCTTGCCGTTCGTCGCCGAGACGAGGACGACGTCCAGGTTCTGGGCGAGCCGGGCGAGGAGATCGGGGTCGAGTTTGAGTGCCACCCGGCCACCGATCACCGATCCGCTGCCGCGTCCGGCCGCGCGCGATGCCGCAGCGACCGCCTTGCCCGCGGTCACGGCGATCTTGGCCCGCGGCGTGAGCGGGTCCGAGTTGCCTGCCATCAGTTCTCGATCCTCCTTGCGTACGCGCCGCGCCTCTGCCGTACGGCAACGTGGTAGGTGGTCAGCCTATCGAGATCCCCTCGCAGCCCCGAATCGCGGCACCACCTCACACCCGTACGGCATGCGCGTGTCAGAAGGGACCGTACCCTTGCCGCCATGCGACACGGCTCCATCCCGGGCGCGCACGGACGCGTCCGGCCCCTCACCCTCCTCGGCGACCCCGTCCTGGCACAGCCCTGCCGGGAGGTCACCGACTTCGGCCCCGAACTCGCCCGGCTCGTCGAGGACATGTTCGCCACGATGTACGCGGCCGAGGGCGTCGGCCTCGCCGCCAACCAGGTCGGCGAACCGCTGCGGGTCTTCGTCTACGACTGCCCCGACGACGATGACGTCCGCCACCTGGGCCATGTCGTGAACCCGAGGCTGGTGGAGGCGGACGGAATCGTCCTGCGCGGCCCGGAGGGCTGTCTCTCCCTCCCGGGCCTGGAGGCGGGAACGGAACGCCACGACCACGCGGTCGTCGAGGGCCGCACCGTGACCGGCGAGCCGATCACGGTCCACGGCACGGGATTCTTTGCCAGATGCTTGCAACACGAGTGCGACCACCTGGAGGGCATGGTGTATGCGGACCGGGTGGAGGGCTGGCGCAAGCGGAGGCTGATGAGGCAGGTGAGCCGAGCTTCGTGGCACCGGTGAGTGCAGGTTTTTCAGGGGCGCGGGGCTGTATCGATCTGCGGCTCCGCCGCGTGGGCGCGACCGGCCACGACCGGCCCGCAGGCCGCACACGACCGTCAGAACCCCGGACCTCCGATCTTGTCCCCCGCGGCAGCGAGCCGCCCCCACAAAAGATCCGCCAAACTCCGCACCAGCTCAGCTCGAGAACACGGCCGCTCCCCCAGCCACCAGTCCCCCGCCGCATGCATCATCCCGACGATCCCATGCCCCCACACCCGGGCCAGCCGCTGACTCTCGGGCCCGAGATCCAGCCGGTCCTCGATCACCTGCGCCAGCTCCTCGCCCATCCTGCGGAGCAGCGGCGCACTGTGCTTGCCCACGTCGAACCCCGCCTCCGCGCCCTGCCCGCCCTCGGAAGGGTGCATCAGGAACCGGTAGACCTGGGGCCGCGCCTCGATGGCGGCGAGGTAGGTGTCGAGGGTCGCCTCCACCCGCTCCCGCCGCTCGGCGGGGGCGTCCAGCGCGGCGCGCAGGGAATCCAGCAGGGCGTCCGTGTGCCGTTTGGCGAGGGCGGCGTACAGTCCGCCCTTGTCGCCGAAGTGGCGATAGAGGATCGGCTTGGTGATGCCGGCCTCCGCGGCGATCGCGTTCATCGACGCCTGGGGGCCGTCCCGGAGCACCACCCGGTCCGCGGCCTCCAGCAACTCGCGCCGTCGGCGGTCGGCGGACCGCTGCTGCTCGGTCCGCTGCGTGGTGTCCATGTGCTCTCCCCACCCGTGATGTTTCGGTGACGCCTGCGCAAACTAACACCTGACAGCAGCCTGACAGCGAACGGGCCTGAAGGCTCCCTGGCCGTCGTCAGGAGTTGACTTTTCCTACCCACGAGTAACAGACTCGGGGTTACCGCTAGTAACACGCACGCCCGCCGCTGGAGGGGACATGGCCGAGTTCACCATGGAGCTCAACGACGAACAGAAGGAGGTCCGGGACTGGCTGCACGGTTTCGCCGCAGACGTCATCCGCCCCGCGGCCGCCGAATGGGACGAGCGTGAGGAGACTCCCTGGCCGGTCATCCAGGAGGCCGCGAAGGTCGGCATCTACTCCCTCGACTTCTATGCGCAGCAGTACTTCGACCCCACCGGCCTCGGTATCCCGATGGCCATGGAGGAGCTGTTCTGGGGCGACGCGGGCATCGCCCTGTCGATCGTAGGCACGGGTCTGGCCGCCGTGGGAGTCCTCGCGAACGGAACCGAGGAACAGATCGGCACCTGGATCCCCCAGATGTACGGTGACGCCAACGACGTCAAGGTCGCCGCGTTCTGCTCCTCCGAGCCCGACGCCGGCTCCGACGTCGCCTCCATGCGCACGCGTGCCGTGTACGACGAGGCCAAGGACGAGTGGGTGATCAACGGCACGAAGACCTGGGCGACCAACGGCGGCATCGCCAACGTCCATGTCGTGGTGGCCGTCGTCGACCCGGAGCTGGGCTCCAAGGGCCACGCCTCCTTCATCGTCCCGGCGGGCACGCCCGGTCTCGCCCAGGGCCAGAAGTTCAAGAAGCACGGCATCCGTGCCTCGCACACCGCCGAGGTCGTCCTGGACGGTGTGCGCGTCCCCGGCTCCTGCCTGCTCGGCGGCAAGGAGAAGCTGGACGAGCGGCTCGCGCGGGCCCGGGAGCGGGCGAAGGCGGGCGGCGAGCGCGTGAAGAACGCGGCGATGGCCACGTTCGAGGCCTCGCGCCCGGCGGTCGGTGCGATGGCCGTGGGCACCGCCCGCGCCGCGTACGAGGTCGCCCTCGACTACGCCATGACCCGGGAGCAGTTCGGGCGGCCGATCATCGACAACCAGGGCGTGGCCTTCCAGCTCGCGGACATGCGGACGCAGATCGACGCGGCGCGGCTGCTGGTGTGGCGGGCTTCCTGGATGGCGATCAGCGGGAAGCCGTTCACCGCGGCCGAGGGCTCGATGTCGAAGCTGTTCGCGAGTGAGACGGCGAAGAAGGTCACGGCGCAGGCCGTGCAGATCCTCGGGGGCAACGGGTACACCCGTGAGTACCCGGTGGAGCGGATGCACCGCGATGCCGCGATCTACACCATCTTCGAGGGGACGAGCGAGATCCAGCGCCTGGTGATCGCGAGGACGCTCTCCGGGATGTCCATCCGGTAGTACGCGGCCTGCGGGCGCGCGGGGGCTGGTCGCACAGTTCCCCGCGCCCGGCAGGGAAACGCAAATCCCCCTTACGACGTACCGCCGCTGCTGTGCGCGATGCACGCCACGTCGATCCGGTCGGCCAGCTTCGCCAGTTCGATCGTCAGCGCGGCCACCGTGTCCTCGTCGAGATCCTCCGCGCCCGCCTCGACGAGGTGCAGCCACCTCCCGCCCAACGTGCGGAGCAGCTTGCTCACATCGGCGGCAGCCACCTGCAGGGTCCCGCGGTCGTCGACGATCAGGGGCAGGGTCACTTCGCGGTTCACACCCGGGATCGTAACCGCGCCGCGCTCAGGCACCGTGCCAAACCGTGGTGATGTTGCAGAACTCGCGGATTCCGTGCCCGGACAGCTCACGTCCGTACCCGGACCGCTTCACCCCGCCGAAGGGGAACGCCGGATGGGACGCGGTCATCCCGTTCACGAACACGCCGCCCGCCTCCAGGTCCCGGGCGAAACGGTCCACCTCGGCCTCGTCCTGCGTCCATACGTTCGAACTCAGGCCGAACGGCGAGTCATTGGCGATGAGCACCGCCTCGTCCAGGTCGGCCGCCCGGTACAGCGTCGCGACCGGCCCGAACGCCTCCTCGCGGTGGATGCGCATCTCGCGGGTGATGCCCGTGAGGACGGTCGGCGGGTAGTACCAGCCGGGCCAGTCGGGGCGTTCGCCACCGCACAGCACCTCGGCGCCGCCGCGCCGCGCGTCGTCGACGAGTTCCTCGAGATCGGCCCGGCCCCGTTCGCTCGCCAGCGGGCCGACCTCGGTGTCCTCCTCCAGCGGGTCGCCGACCTTCAGCGCCTTCATCCCTTCGGTGAACCGCTCCGCGAACGCGTTGTACACGTCCGAGTGGACGATGAACCGCTTGGCGGCGATACAGGACTGACCGTTGTTCTGCACCCGGGCCGTCACCGCGACCCGCGCGGCCCGGTCGAGGTCGGCGGAGGGCATGACCACGAACGGGTCGCTGCCGCCCAGCTCCAGGACCGTCTTCTTGACCATCGCCCCGGAGGTGGAGGCGACCGCCCGGCCGGCCGGCTCGCTGCCCGTCAGGGTCGCGGCCTTGACGCGCTCGTCGCGCAGGATCTCGTCCACCGCGCCCGACCCGATCAGCAGGGTCTGGAAGCAGCCCTCGGTGAAGCCCGCGCGGTGGAAGAGGTCCTCCAGGTACAGGGCGGTCTGCGGGACGTTGGAGGCGTGCTTGAGCAGGCCCACGTTGCCCGCCATCAGCGCGGGCGCGGCGAACCGGATCACCTGCCAGAGGGGGAAGTTCCACGGCATCACCGCGAGCACCGGGCCCAGCGGACGGTAGCGGACCAGGGCCCGCGCGCCCCCGGAGTCCGTCACGTCGGCGTCGGCGGGCCGCTCGTCCGCGAGCAGGCCCTCCGCGCGCTCGGCGTACCAGCGCATCGCCTTGGCGCACTTCGCGGCCTCGGCACGCGCCTGCTTGATCGGCTTGCCCATCTCGGTGGTCATCACCCGGGCGATGTCCCGCTGGTCCTCCTCCAGCAGGTTCGCCGCCTGGAGCAGCAGGCGGGAGCGGTCGGTGAAGCTGCTCAGCCGGTACGTACGGAACGTGGCCTCCGCGAGCTGGAGCCGGCGCTCCAGCTCCTCCTCGCCCATGGGCTCGTACATCTTGAGCGTCTCGCCGTCCGCCGGGTTCACCGTCGCGATGGGCATGACCGACCTCCTGGAGAGCTGCCTGCTTCGACCTTCCCGCGCCGCACCGGAGCGCGCAACGCGTGCACGTCAGGGCGAGTGCTCCGCCAGACGGTCGAGAAACGCGGCCTGCGCCGTGACGATCACCTCACGCGCCCGCCGCACGCCGCACCACGCCACCCGGTCCAGCTCCGGGAACTCCTGGACGCGCCCGGACCTCGGCGGCCACTCCATCGTGAAGGTGCCCGGATCGACGGTCGCGGGGTCCAGGTCCGCCTCGATCGCCCAGACGGTGACGATCTTGCCGTTGGTCTGCCGGACCTCCCCGAGCGCGAGCGCCTCGCCGTCGGGCGGCTCCAGCCCCAGCTCCTCCCGGAACTCGCGGCGGGCCGCGTCCCAGGCGCTCTCGTCGGGTTCGTACTCGCCCTTGGGGACGGTCCAGGCCCCGGCGTCCTTCTTCGCGAAGTAGGGGCCGCCCATGTGGCCGAGCAGCACCTCGGTGCCGTCCGCGGTGTGCCGGAACAGCAGCAGGCCCGCGCTGCGCTTCTGCATCAAGGGTGCACCTCCGGGTGGGCGGCGAGCAGGGTCTCCACGGTGTCGGCCTCCTCCGGTCGTTTGTCCTCGCGGTAGCGGACCACGCGGGCGAAGCGCAGGGTGACTCCGGCCGGGTAGCGGGTGGATCGCTGGAGGCCGTCGTAGGCGATCTCGACGACGAGTTCGGGGCGTACGGCCACCACCCAGCCGTCGTCCTTCACCGCGAGCCGCTGCAGACGTTCCGTCTGCCAGCCGAGCATCGCGTCGGTCATGCCCTTGAAGGTCTTGCCGAGCATGGCGAACCCGCCGTCGGCGGTGCGGGCGCCGAGGTGGAGGTTGGAGAGCTTGCCGGTGCGGCGGCCGTGGCCCCACTCGGCGGCCAGGACCACCAGGTCGAGGGTGTGCACGGGCTTGACCTTCAGCCAGGACGCCCCGCGCCGGCCCGCGCCGTAGGGGGCGTCGAGGGACTTCACGACCACGCCCTCGTGACCGCGCCCGAGGGTCCGGGCCAGGAACTCCTCGGCGGCCGGGAGGTCCTGCGGGCCGGCCACCAGCGTCCGCCGGACCCGCATGGGCTCCGGCACCAGCCGGGCCAGCTCCGTGTGCCGTGCGGCGAAGGGCAGGTCCAGCAGGTCCCGGTCCGCCACGGACAGCGCGTCGAAGAACACCGGGGAGACGGGCACGGCCTCGGCGGCCGCCGCCACGTCCACCCGGGAACCGACCCGCCCGGCCGTCTCCTGGAAGGAGCGGGGCCGGCCGTCCTCGTCGAAGGCGATGACCTCGCCGTCCAGGATGAACCGTCCGCCCGCCAACTCCCGCGCCGCCGCCGTCACTTCGGGCAGCCGGTCGGTGATGTCGTCGAGCGTGCGGGTGTAGAGGCGGATGTCGTCGCCGTCCCGGTGCACCTGGACGCGGATGCCGTCCAGCTTCTCCTCCACCGCGCAGCCGCCCAGCTTCTCCACCGCCTCGGCGACGGAGGACGCGGAGTGCGCCAGCATCGGCAGGACCGGACGGCCGACGGTCAGCCGGAACGCCTCCAGCGCCGGGGGGCCGTCCCTGAGCAGGGACTCGGCGACCGTCTGCAGGGACCCCGCGAGCATCACGGCCCGGCGTACGTCCGCCGGGGGCGCCCCGGTCGCCTGCGCCAGGCCTTCGACCGCCACCGCGTCCAGCGCGCCCTGGCGGACCTCGCCGGTGATCAGCCCGAGCAGGAACCGCTGTTCGTCCGCCGTGGCCGCGCCCATCAACTCGCCCACCAGCCGCAGCCGTTCGGCCTGGGAACCGGGGCCGGACACCCGGCCGAGGCCGGTGAGCAGCGCGTCGACCTCGCGCACGGTGAGCGCCGGGGCCGCGGCGGGGTCGACCGGGCGGCTCAGCACCTTCCAGCCGACGCCGAGCCGGCCCTGCGGAAGCCGCCCGGCCAGGTAGGGGATGACGACCGGGACGTCGTCCGCCTCCGCCTCCCGGAAGAGCTCGGCGAGCAGAGCGATCTTGCGGGAGCGCGCCGAGGTGGCCGCGACCTCCCGGGACACATCGGCGAGCCGGGTCAGCAGCATGCAGCCATGGTGCAACGGCGGCCCCGCGACTACACCCCGGCCGCGTCCAGGTCCGCGAAGAGCAGCTCGCCGTTGATCGCCGCTCCGGCCCGGTAGCCACGGCTCGCCGCGTTCACCACCTGCTCGGCGAACCCGCTCGCGTTGCCCGCGGCCCACAGGCCCGGCACGGTCGTCAGGCCCCGCTCGTCGATCACCGGGTAGGCGCCGAAGGGCGTCTCCTTCAGTTCCGCGCCGAGCCGGATCAGCAGGTCGTTCTGCGGGACCGGGCGCGGGGCGACGAAGAGGGCCTCACACGCGTGCACGGCCCCCTCCGCGAGCCGTACCCCGGTCAGCCGGTCGTCCTCGATCCGCAGCCCCGCCACCTCGCCCGGCACCACCCGGACCCCGGCGGCCGCCATGCGGCGCAGGTCGTCGTCGGTCAGCTCCTCCTCGGCGACCCGGTGCAGGAAGAGCGTCACGTCCTTGGACCACTGGGTGACCATCAGCGCCTGGTGCACGCTCATCGGGCTCGTGGCGAGCACGCCGAACGCCTGGTCGCGGACCTCCCAGCCGTGGCAGTACGGGCAGTGCAGCACATCCCGGCCGAAGCGCTCGGCGAGTCCCGCCACCGGGGGCAGCTCGTCCTTGAGGCCGGTCGCGAGGACCAGCTGCCGGGCGCGCACGGTCCGGCCGGACGCCAGCTCGACGGCGAAGACCTCGTCCTTGCGCGCGGCCACGGCCCGGTCCCGGACCAGCTCCACCCCGTACCGGGCGATCTCCGCCCGCCCCTGCGCGAGGAACTCGGCGGGCGGCATCCCGTCCCGGGTCAGATAGCCGTGCATATGGGCGGCGGGCGCGTTGCGCGGCTCGCCCGCGTCGACCACCAGCGTGCGGCGCCGGGCCCGGCCCAGGACCAGAGCCGCGGACAGGCCCGCCGCACCGCCGCCGACGACGATCACTTCGTACGTATCGGTCATGGTGACCACCTCCACCGAGAAGGTGGCCCGGGCGGCACCGGATTGACAAACGTCTTTGCCGATTCTGCAATACGGGGTATGAGTGCCGACGACGTTCTCGCGGAAGTGGGCCCCCGGCTGCGCCGGATCCGGAAGGAGCGGGAGGTGACCCTGGCGGCGCTGTCCGAGGCGACCGGCATCTCGGTCAGCACCCTGTCCCGGCTGGAGTCGGGGCTGCGCAAGCCCAGCCTGGAACTGCTGCTGCCGATCGCCCAGGCCCATCAGGTGCCGCTGGACGAGCTGGTCGGCGCCCCGCCGGTGAGCGACCCCCGGGTGCGGGCCAAGCCGCTGGTGCGGCACGGGCGCACCTTCTGGCCGCTGACCCGGCAGCCCGGCGGCCTCCAGGCGTTCAAGGTGCTGGTGCCGCAGGGCGTCGAGGAGCCGGACCTGCGCACCCACGAGGGCTACGAATGGCTGTATGTGCTGGCCGGGCGGCTGCGGATGGTGCTCGGGGAGCACGACGTGGTGCTGACGGCGGGGGAGGTCGTGGAGTTCGACACCCGCGTGCCGCACTGGTTCGGGTCGACGGGGGAGGGGCCGGTGGAGTTCCTCAGCCTGTTCGGTCCGCAGGGCGAGCGGATGCACGTACGGGCGCGGCCCTCGCGAAGGTGACGTTTCCCGGGGACTGTTTCCAGGTCGACAAGCGACCGCTTAGTATGCGGGAGACCCCGGTCAGACGACGCAGTCCCGTGGAGGCACCGCATGCAGGCATGGCAAGTGCACGAGAACGGCGAGCCGAGTGAGGTGATGCGCCTGGAGGAGGTGGCGCGGCCCACACCCGGCGACGGCCAGGTCCTGCTGAAGGTGCGTGCCGCGAACATCAACTTCCCCGACGTGCTGATGGCGAAGGGCCAGTACCAGGTGCGCCCGCCGCTGCCGTTCACGCCGGGCGTGGAGATCTGCGGGGAGACCGAGGACGGCCGGCGGGTCATCGCCAACCCCGCGCTGCCGTACGGCGGTTTCGCCGAGTACGCCGTCGCGGACGCCGCCGCCCTGCTGCCCGCCCCGGACGCGCTCGACGACGCCGAGGCCGCCGCCCTGCACATCGGCTACCAGACGGGCTGGTTCGGCCTGCACCGCCGAGCCCGCCTGGAGGCCGGGGAGACGCTGCTCGTCCACGCTGCCGCAGGAGGGGTCGGCAGCGCGGCCGTACAGCTCGGCCGGGCGGCCGGCGCGCGGGTCATCGGCGTGGTCGGCGGCGCCGACAAGGCCGTCGTGGCGCGGGAGCTGGGCTGCGACGTCGTCATCGACCGCAAGAGCGAGGACGTGGTCGCCGCGGTCAAGGAGGCGACCGGCGGCCGGGGCGCCGACGTCGTCTACGACCCGGTCGGCGGGGACGCCTACACCCAGTCCACCAAGGTCGTCGCCTTCGAGGGGCGCATCGTGGTCGTCGGCTTCGCCGGCGGGGTCATCCCGCACCCGGGGCTCAACCACGCGCTGGTGAAGAACTACGCGATCCTGGGCCTGCACTGGGGTCTGTACGCCACCAAGAACCCCGGGCTGATCCTGCACTGCCACGAGCAGCTCACCGAGCTGACCGCGAAGGGCGCCATCAAGCCGCTGGTCAGCGAGCGGGTGCCGCTCGGCGGCGCCGCGGACGCGGTGCAGCGGGTCGGTGACGGGCTCACCACGGGCCGTGTGGTCGTCGTCCCGTCCCTGGAGAACGGAGCCGCGGCATGACCGACGCAGCCGAACTGGGGCGCCGCACAGCCGAGTTGCTGGCCGCGCACCCGCCCGCCGGCACCGACCGCCTCGACTTCCTCAAGGCCCGCTTCGACGCGGGACTGGCCTGGGTGCACTACCCGGAGGGCCTCGGCGGCCTCGGCGCCCCGCGCTCGCTGCAGATCGTCGTGGACGCCGAGCTGGAGGCGGCCGGCGCCCCCGACAACGACCCGCGCCGCAACGGCATCGGGCTCGGCATGGCCGCCCCGACGATCCTGAAGTACGGCACCGAGGAGCAGAAGCGCCGCCTGCTGCGGCCGCTGTGGACCGGCGAGGAGGTCTGGTGCCAGCTCTTCAGCGAGCCCGGCGCCGGCTCCGACCTCGCGGCCCTCGGCACCCGGGCCGTGAAGGAGGGCGAAGACTGGGTCGTCAACGGGCAGAAGGTGTGGACGTCCGGCGCGCACAACGCCCGCTGGGCCATCCTCATCGCCCGCACCGACCCGGACGTGCCCAAGCACGCCGGCATCACCTACTTCCTCTGCGACATGACCGACCCCGGCGTCGACGTCCGCCCGCTGCGGCAGATCACCGGCGAGGCCGAGTTCAACGAGGTCTTCCTCACCGACGTCCGCATCCCCGACTCCCGCCGCCTCGGCGAGATCGGCGACGGCTGGCGCGTCGCGCAGACCACCCTCAACAACGAACGCGTCGCCATCGGCGGCATGCGGCTGCCGCGCGAGGGCGGCATGATCGGCCCGGTCGCCAAGACCTGGCGCGAACGCCCCGCACTGCGCACCCACGACCTCCACCAGCGGCTGCTCACGCTGTGGGTGGAGTCCGAGGTCGCCCGCCTCACCGCCGAGCGCCTGCGCCAGCAGCTCGTCGCCGGGCAGCCCGGCCCCGAGGGCGCCGGCATGAAGCTCGCCTTCGCCCGCCTCAACCAGGAGATCAGCGGCCTCGAGGTCGAACTCCGGGGCGAGGAAGGTCTGTTGTACGACGACTGGACCATGCGCCGCCCCGAGCTGGTGGACTTCACCGGGCGGGACGCCGGATACCGCTATCTGCGCTCCAAGGGCAACAGCATCGAGGGCGGGACCAGCGAGGTCCTGCTGAACATCGTCGCCGAGCGCGTCCTGGGCCTCCCCGCCGAGCCGCGCACCGACAAGGACGTCGCCTGGAAGGACCTGGCCCGATGACACAAGCGCCCGACCTGCTGTACTCGGAGGAGGAAGAGGCGCTCAGGGAGGCCGTACGGGACCTGCTCGCCGACCACTGCGACGCGCCCGGCGTGATCGCCCGCACCGAGTCGGACACCCCGCACGACCTGGCCGCCTGGAAGGCCCTCACCGACGGCATGGGGCTCGCGGGCCTGCTGATCCCGGAGGCACAGGGCGGCCAGGGCGCCACCCACCGCGAAGTCGCGGTCGTCCTGGAGGAGCTGGGCCGCGCGGTCGCCCCCGTGCCCTATCTGAGCAGTGCCGTGGTCGCCACCGAGGCCCTGCTGGCCTGCGGCGACGAGGAACTCCTCGGCAGAATGGCGTCCGGCCGCACGATCGGCGCGCTCGCCGTCGGGCTGCACACCGCTCCCGGCGCCGCCTTCACCGCCGTACGCGTCGAAGAGGGCACCCTGCACGGGGAGTTGACCGGTGTCGCGGACGCCATGGCCGCCGATGTGCTGCTGGTGCCCGCCGAGGACGGCGGCCTGTACGCCGTCTCCGTGGCCGACACCGACACGGTGACCGTCACCCCGCAGACCGCCTTCGACCTCACCCGCCCCCTCGCCACCGTCACCCTCGCCGGCGCCCCCGGCCGCCGCGTCGGCGACGCCGGACCCGCCGTACGCCGGGCCCTGCGCGCCGGTGCCGGACTGCTCGCCTCCGAGCAACTGGGCGTCTCCGACTGGCTGCTGACCGAGACCGTGCGCTACCTCAAGGAGCGCAAGCAGTTCAACCGGCCCGTCGGCGGGTTCCAGGCGCTCAAGCACCGGCTCGCCCAGCTGTGGCTGGAGGTCGTCAACCTCCGCGCCGCCGCCCGGGGCGCGGCCGACGCCCTCGCGACCGGCGAGGACACCGATCTCACGGTGGCCGTCGCCCAGGCCTACGCGGCGGGTGTCGCCGTGCACACCGCCGAGGAGGCGCTGCAACTGCACGCCGGCATCGGCATGACCTGGGAACACCCCATCCACCTCTACCTCAAGCGGGCAAAGTCCGACGCGATCGCCTACGGCACGGCAGGCGCCCACCGGTCGGCCGTGGCCGAACTGGTCGATCTGCAGGCCCCCTGACCCCCCGCCGCCGTTCCTCCGGTGAAGCCCGCCCCACCTGGGGCGGGCTTTTCCGTGCGGCGGGACGCAAGGAGTGAACGGACCGAGGCGGTCCGGCCAACTCCTGCCATGTACAGGTTCCTTGGGGGCCGCGCGGCTCCATACTCCCTGTGGTCCGGACCCGCCCCACAGGGAGGAACACCATGGCCCACGTCACCCGCCGCAGAGTGCTCACCGGTCTCGCCGCGACCACCGCCGCGGTCCTCGCGCCGCCCGCCGGCAGCGCGTTCGCCGACGGACGCGAGCACGGCCCCCGCCCGCTCTGGCGCGCCCACGCCCACAACGACTACGAGCACCCCCGCCCCCTCTTCGACGCGCTCGACCACCGCTTCGGCAGCGTCGAGGCCGACATCTTCCTCGTCGACGGCGAACTCCTCATCGCCCACTCGGCGGACGAACTCGACCCCACCCGCACCCTCGAAGGCCTCTACCTCGCCCCGCTCGCCGCGCGCGTCAAGGCCAACCACGGTTCCGTGTACCGGGGTTACCGCCACCCGCTGCAACTGCTCATTGACATCAAGACCGAGGGATCCTCCACCTACCTCGCCCTGGACGAACTGCTCGAGCGCTACCGGCACCTGTTCACCACGTACTCCCACGGCCGGATCCGCCGCGGCCCCGTCACGGCCGTCATCTCCGGCGACCGGGCCGCCCGCATCCCCATGGAGGCGCAGACCGTCCGCCGCGCCTTCTACGACGGCCGGCTCACCGACCTCGGCACCAGCGAGGCCTCCTTCGCCTCGCTGATCAGCGACAACTGGACCCTCAACTTCACCTGGCCCGGCGCCGGCGCCTTCCCCGAGGCCGAGCGGACCAAGCTGCGCACGATCGTGGACACGGCCCACGCCCGCGGACAGCAGGTCCGTTTCTGGGCCACCCCCGACGTGGCCGGACCCGAGCGGGACGCCCTGTGGGCGGAACTCCTCGCGGCCGGCGTCGACTACCTCAACACCGACGACCTGGCCGGCCTGGAGGCCTTCCTCGACGCACACCACTAGGGCCTGTCGTTTGGATCAGGTCGGCTGAGCCGACGTAGCCTCTCGGCCGACGCGCGGCATGATCCAAACGACAGGCCCTAGGCGTCGACACCACCCGTTCGGACGACAGGCCAGCCGCCCGGACGAACCCTCCGTTACGCCACACTTGCCGCCGAACGCCGCGAAAGCGGACGTGATGGAGGAGGTTGGCGATGGCCATTTCCATTTCCGTGGTGCTGTTGCTGTTGATCCTTGCGGTGGTCTTCATGCGCAACAGCGGACTGAAGATCTCGCACGCACTGACCTGTCTGCTGCTCGGCTTCTTCCTGGCCGGCACCAGCATGGCCCCCACCATCCACAGCGGCCTCACGGCGACGGCCGACCTCGTCGGCAGCCTTCGACCGTGAGGCCGCGCGGAACCTGGTGGGGGAGCGGCCCTACGGGGTGAACACCCCGATGCCGTTCGCCACCGACCGCTCCACCCCGTCGGACGGGTGGTTGCGGACGCCGACCCTGGTCGAGCCCGTCGGGCGGGACACCAGGGTCGAGGAGCCGCCGCCGTCCAGACCGAAGCCCTCGGTGGCCCCGAGGTTCCTCAGGGCGGCGGCGACCTCGGCGATCGTCAGCCCCCTGCGGAAGGCGCTCCCGCCGTCCAGGGCGAGCAGGAACACCCTCCTGCCGCCGTCACCGATGCCCACCGCCGTCCGCACGGCCGAGGTACGCGTGTCCAGCCCCGCCAGCGGCTGTCCGCCCGTCAGCAACGGCTGTCCGCCGACGGCGAAGCGGTACGCCGTCCGCGAGCCGGACGTGAGCCCGTACCGCACCGTCACCCGGTCGCCCACCCCGAGCGCCCTGAGCTGCGCCGCGCCCGCCTCCCGGCCGACGAGGACCGTGGTGCCCGCCGCGACGGCGCCGCTGCCGGGCGCCGTGGAGACCGACACGACCCGGTCGTCCCGGACCGTCACCTCGTAGGTGCGCGTACTGCACGGCGCGCCCCGGCTGGTGTCGGTGCCGCAGGTGGCCCGCTTGCGCGAGACGCTGCCCCAGTCCGCGGTGAACGCGCCGACGGAGTTCTCCGGCAGCGCGTACTGGTTGAGCCCGGCCAGCTTCACTTGCCCCGGCGCCGCGGTCACGGTGCCGTCGAGCGTCAGCGTGTCCAGCCGGGCCCTACCGTCCGCGCCGACCCCGAGCACCGCCCGGGTGCTGGTGCCCCGCGACAGGGCGGGCCCGAACCGCTGGCCGTTCGGCACCGCCGACTTGAGCTCCCTGCCGTTCGCGATCGCCGGACCCACGCTCGCGCCCGTCACCGGCACACCGGGGTGCTGGATCTCGGAGACGTTGAAGAAGTCGCCGTTGACACCGGCCACGGCCCGCTGGACGTCGGCCATCGAGGAGACGGCCGCACGGGAGGCGACCTTCCCGGGGTACAGCAGCCCCAGCCGCACCCGGCTGTCGGTGAGGTCCACGTCGAGCACATGGACCCGGGCGACCCCGGCGGCGGCCGACACGTCGTACTGACGGTAGGTCACACCCGGCGCCACGGGGGTCCAGCTCGCGGCACCGGCCGGCGCGGCCCCCGCGAGGGCCGCGCCGGCCAGCGTGCCGAGTACGGTGAGCAGCGTCGACGCCGTTCTGCGTGCCCCGGACCAATTATGACGTCTTGTCACCAAATCCCCCTGACTGGATGGGGCCGCAACCTTCTCACGGGCCGGGGGACCGACCGCCAGAGGGCAAGCGGGCAACACCACGAGAACGGGTGACAGAACCATGAATCCGGGTGCCTTCCCGCGGCATTCGGGCGTGCCGCCGCGCGGTTCGTGCTACTCGGTCCGCAGCGCGGTCGCCGTACGCACCCGTGCGGCCCAGCCGGCCGGCAGCAGCGCGCCCAGGACGGCGACGGCCGTTCCGGCCAGGGCGAGGAGCGCGAGCAGCGGTGCGCCGTGCACGGAGAGCACCGACTCCGGGAGCCGCAGCCCGGCACCACGGCCCATGGCGCGGGCGACCACCCCGTGCACGGACATCCCCAGCGGCACCCCGACGGCCGCCCCCGCCAGCCCGGCCGGCACCACCGACGCCAGGACCAGGACGACCGTCTGCCGGGGTGTCATGCCGAGCGCCTTGTGGACGCCCAGCTCACGGATCCGCTCGTGGGTGTCCAGGACGACCCCGCCGAGCACCCCGAGACCGGCGACGCAGACCAGCATCAGCGTCAGCAGGGCCGTCATCGAGTCCATGACCCGGGCCATGTCGCTGCCGTTGACGTACTTGGCGCTGGTCGCGCCGAGGCCGAGCGGCCGTACCTCGCGGTCGAGGGCGGTGGCATAGGCGTCCGGATCCGTGCCGGGCTTCAGCTCGACGGCCCAACCGCTCACCGTGAGGTCCGGGTCGGCGGCCTCGAGGGTCGACATATCGGTGAGGACGCGCATGCCGCCCTCGCTGGTGTCCAGGACCTCGCCGACGATCCGCACACGCACCGCCGTACCGCGCACGGTCAGCGTGACCGTGTCGCCGACCTCGGCGCCGGCCGCGGTCAGGAACGGGGTCGCCGCCACCGCCTCGCCCCCGGCGCGCAGCCAGCGGCCCGCCACCATGCGGAAGCCGCCCCAGGACGCGTCCCCGGCGTAGGCCAGCACCGGCACCCCGCCGGTCGTCCCCGCGACGGTGGCCTCGGTGAGGGCGGTGCCGTACTGCCTGCGGGTGCCGGGCTGTGCGGCGACCGCCTTCGTGACGGCCGAGGCCGTCGCGGCGGTCACGGTCGGCGCGCCGGGTCCGCGCGCCGCCGGTCCCTGCACGCCCACGGTGACATCGGCCGCGTTGTGGTTCTTGGCGGCCACCACCTCGCCGAGGGACGCGCTCAGCCCGACGCCGAACGTGACGGCCGCGGTGCCGAACACCACCGCCGCGGCCATCGCCGCCGTACGCGCCGGACGCGCGAACGGCCGGGCCAGGCCCAGCCCCACGGACCGGGGCAGCGGCAGCCGGGCCGTCAGGGCCGCCGCCCGGCGCCCCCGGCCGGCCGTCGGGGCCCGCCCCACCGACAGCGCGTCCACCGACCGCAGCCGCCCGGCCCGCCAGGCGCACGCCGCCGCCGTCAGCGCGACGACCCCCAGCATCCCCCCGGCCACCATCACGTCCGTGCCCACCGTCACCCCGAGCCCCGCGCTGCCGTACACCTCCGCCGTCTCGGCCAGCAACGGCACGGCCAGCAGCCGGCCGGCCACCAGGCCCACGACGGTGGCGACCGCGGCGGGCAGCAGCGCCTGGGCCGCGTACGCCCGCACCACCTGCCCGGGGGTGCAGCCGAGCGCCTTCAGCACACCGATCCGCCGCAGCCCCGTACCGACCGCGCCGACCACCACACTGCCGACGACCAGCACCGACATGAACAGGCCCAGCACCCCGAACGCGACCAGGAACGGCACGAACAGCGCGGTGTCCCGCGTCGCCGTCTCCTTGACGGAGAGCCAGGAGCGGGCGCCGGCGAGGGCGCCGGCGGGCAGCCCGGACGTGACCGCCGTCCGGCCCCGGGCCACCCCGGCCGCGGTGCCCGCGTCGGCGAACCGGTACAGCATCTGCTCGTCGGCCGCCCGGCCCGTCCCGGTCAGCCGCGCGACCTGCGCCGGAACCACCCAGGCGTCGGCGCTGCGACCCACCGAACGGGCGGTGCCCACCACCCTCAGCGTCGGGCCGCCCGGCAGGTCCGGGAACTCCAGCCTCAGGCCGAGCCGTACGGGAGGACCGTCGGCGCCGGCCGCCACGACGATCTCACCGGGGGCCCGGACCCAGCGGCCCTCGGTGAGGGTGAGCGCGTCGACCGGCCCGTCCGGATCCGCCCGGCCGACGACCGACAGCGGGGGCACGGTCCGGCCCCCGAGGCTCGGGGTGACGGACACGACCGCGAACGGGCCGGACGCGGCCGTGACCCCGTCCGCCCGCGCGGTCTCCCGCAGCCGGGCCTCCGTGACCCGGCCGGCCGCGAACTGCGCGGTGAGATGGGCCCCGTGCTGCCGGGCGAACGCGTGGTCGAACGGCGCGTCCGACGCCACCAGCAGCGCCCCGCCCAGCACCGACGAGGTCACCGCCAGCAGTGTCGCGAGGCCGACCACCAGCGACTGCACCCGCCGCCGCGCCGCACCGGCGCGCACGAAACCGCCGAGCGCGCTCATCGGACGGGCTCCGCAGGGGAGTCGACGTCCGAGGTGATCCGGCCGTCCGCGAGACGGATCGTGCGCCGGGTGCAGGCGCCGGCCAGGGCCTCGTCGTGGGTGACCACCAGGAGGGTCTGGCCCTCGTCGTTCAGCTCCTTCAGCAGTCTGCCGACCTCGTCCCCGGCCGCCGAGTCCAGCGCGCCGGTCGGCTCGTCGGCCAGGAGCAGCGGCGGACGGTTCATCAGCGCCCGGGCCACGGCCACCCGCTGCCGCTCGCCGCCCGACAGCAGCGCGGGGTGCGTCGCGGCGTGCCGGGCGATGCCCAGCGACTCCAGCAGCGTGTCGGCCCGCCGACGGGCCTCGCGCCGGCCGAGGCCCGCCAGCCGGGCGGGCAGCACCACGTTCTCGGCGACCGTCAGATCGTCCAGCAGATGGAAGAACTGGAAGACCATGCCGATCGTCGCCCGCCGGTAGCGGGCCGCCCCCGCCTCGCCCAGCCGGTCCACCCGCACCCCCGCCACGGTGACCGCGCCCGAGTCGGGCCGGTCCAGGCCGGCGATCAGGTTCAGCAGCGTCGACTTCCCGCTGCCCGAAGGGCCGAGCACGGCGACGGCCTCACCCGGCCGCACCGTCAGCGAGGCCTCGGACAGCGCCGGCGGCCCGCTGTCGTAGCGGCGGACGACGTCCCGCAGCTCGATCAACGGGGCGGCGGCGACCGGTGGTCGGTCCATAAACGGTCTCCCTCGGGGTCCTGGAACGGATGCCCCCGACGCTAGGAACAAGGCACCGGAACCCACGACGGTCTGCCGGGGTAAACCCCGTACCGCGTACGGCCCATGGCCCGCCGGATCATCCTCCGGATGTAGTCGACGGATGTACCCGGACCGCGGGGGTTGTCCGCCAGAGGGATGCCGGGCGGGCCACGGGGCCGCAAGAATGGGCCGGGTGACGAAGCCGCTCATGGGGGAGAGCCCGGAGATCGCGGAGGGCCTGCGCCGGATCGCCGCCGCCCTCGTCCGTCCCACCGGACCGGTGCCGCGGCCCGGACGCGCGAACCTGGCCTTCGACGCCCTGCTCGCCCTGGTGGTGTGCGCGAGCCTCGTGTCGTACGTCGTCCAGGACCTGGGAGGCGAACCGCCCCCCTACCTCGTGCCGGCGCAGGGGTCGGGGCCGGTCCCGGTGTCGGCCCCCGAGCGGGCACCGGTGGTGGTGCTGGCCGTCCTGGCCTCGCTGCCCCTGGCGCTGCGCCGCCGGTTCCCGCTGGCGGTGCTGTGGATCGTGCTGGCCGCGACCGCGCTGACCCCGGCCGGCGCCACCCGGGCGACCTTCTACGGCTGTGTCATCGCGGCGTACTCCGCCGCGGCCTACAGCCCCTACCGGGTGGCGACCCTCGCCAGCCTGCCGCTGGCCCTGCCGCTGCTCGGGCGGGGCGTCGGCGACGTACCGATGGGGGTGTTCACGGGCGCGGATCCCACCGTGCCGCTCAAGTGGGCGCCGCTGCTGGTGGCGGTGCCGGTCGTGGTCGCGGCCGTCGGGTTGCGGCGGTGGAAGCTGCGGGCGGCCGAGAGCGCGGCCCGGCTCGCTGCGGTGGAGCGGGAGCAGGCCGAGGCGCTGCGCCGGGCCGTCGACCAGGAACGGGCCCGCATCGCACGGGAGTTGCACGACGTCGTCACGCACAACGTCAGCGTGATGGTCATCCAGGCCGGGGCCGCCCGCACGATCATGGAGGCCTCGCCCGGCCAGGCCCGCGAGGCGTTGCTCGCGGTGGAGGCGGGCGGCCGGGCGGCGATGGGCGAACTCCGCCATGTGATGGGCCTGCTGGCGCCCGACACCGCTTCGGGCGAGGGTGCGCAGAGCCTCGAACCGCAGCCGGGGCTGGGCCAGTTGGCGGGGCTGGTGGACCGGATGCGGGCGGCCGGGACTCCGGTCGAGCTGACCTTCTCCGGCACGCCCGGGCGGTCCCTCAGCCCCGGGGTGGAGCTCGCCGCCTACCGCGTGGTGCAGGAGGCGCTCACCAACACCGTGAAACACGCGGCGGGCGCCCGCGCCACCGTGACGGTGACCCATGCCCCCGACGCGCTGCGCATCGAGGTCACCGACACCGGGGGCACGCCGGGCCCGGCCGCCGCCGCGGGCAACGGCCGCGGTCTGCTCGGCCTGCGCGAACGCCTCGCCGTCTACGGCGGCACCCTGCACACCGGCACCCGCCCCCTCGGCGGCTACCGCGTCCGGGCCGTCATCCCGCTGGAGCCCGTGTGTCCCCCGATGCCCGCTCAGCCGCCGCCCCCGCGGCCGGCCGGGCCCCCGATCCCCTTGGAGCATCTGTGAACCCACCGCCGCGGGTCGTGGTCGTCGACGACCAGGCCCTGGTGCGCACCGGTTTCCGGCTCATCCTCGGCGCCGACGGCATCGAGGTGGTCGCCGAGGCCGCCGACGGGGCCGAGGCCGTGGACGCGGTCCGGCGTACCCGGCCCGACGTGGTGCTGATGGACATCCGGATGCCGGGCACGGACGGCCTGGAGGCCACCCGCCGGATCCTCGCCGCCGCACCGGACGCGCCCGACGCGTCCCGCGCGGCCCTGCCCCGCGTGGTCATGCTCACCACCTTCGACCTCGACCACTACGTCTACGCGGCCCTGTCCGCCGGGGCCAGCGGCTTCCTGCTGAAGGACGTCACGCCCGAACACCTCACCGCCGCCGTGCGCACGGTCCGCGCGGGTGACGCGCTGCTGGCCCCCGCCATCACCCGCCGCCTCGTCGAACGGTTCGCCCGCACCGGCGCCGAGACCGCCGCCCTCCACCGGGACCTGGCCGCGCTGACCCCCCGTGAGCTCGACGTGCTGCGGCTCCTCGCCCGGGGCCTGAGCAACGCGGAGCTCGCCGAGCGGCTCCACCTCTCCGAGGCGACCGTCAAGACGCATGTCTCCCGGGTCCTCACCAAGCTCGGCCTGCGCGACCGGGCCCAGGCGGTGGTGGTGGCGTACGAGACGGGACTGGTCAGCCCACGGGCGGGGGAGCCGTGACGGGGGCCGCGTAGGGCGTGAAGCGGACCGGGGCGTGATCGATCGGCAGATCGGGACGCCAGGCGGTCAGGGACTGGGCGCTGCACTCGAACAGGGACGGCGGCAGCCGGTCCAGCGGATACCAGCGCCAGTCGCCGACGCTCTCGCCCGGGTGGTCGGCCGGATCCCCCGTCCACCTCTGCACGACGGCGCCGACCGTCATCCGCACCACCCCTTCGACCCGGTCCAGGCTGGTGCCGAGCAGCCGTACGTCAGACGGGTCCGCGCGCAGCCCGGTCTCCTCGCGCAGCTCCCGCACGACCGTCTCCTCCAGGGACTCCCCGGGTTCCACCGTGCCCCCGGGCAGCTCCCAGGTGCCCCGGCGGTGGCGGCCGAGGAGCAGGCCCCGGGGCCCGTGCACGATGGCGCCGACGCCGAGGGCCGCGTGGGGGACGGGCGGGAGCGCGGTACGGGGGCGGGCGGAGGTCCGCAGCGGGCGGCGGGCCCGGAACACGCGGTACGAGGCCTGGTTGACGGCGGGATCGGGTGCGGTGACCGTCTCCACCCGCTCGACGCGCAGACCGTGACCGGTGAGGAGTTCCGCCCACCGCTCGGTGTCCAGCACCCACATCCGGACCGCCGTCTCGCCGCCGCCCGCGAACCGCAGGATCTCGGGGCGGGGGACGGGCTCCGAAGTCGGGCCGTCCCCACGGGAGTTGGTGTGCAGCACGCTGAAGCACAGCGTCCCGCCGGGCCGCAGCGCGGTCGCCAGCGCGGGCAGCAGCCGGCCGGGATCGACGTACGGGACGGCGTTGACGGCGTAGATCACGTCGTACGGCTCCGCGGCGCGCAGATGGGCGACGACGTCCGCGAGGAACAGACGCAGGCCGGGCAGGGAGCCGTACCGGGCGCGGGCCCTGTCGATCTGGCCCGGTGCGGAGTCGACCGCGTCCACCTCCGCGCCGTACGTCCGCACCAGACGGGCGGCGTGCCGGGCCGTGCCGCAGCCGAGATCCAGCACGCGCCGCCCCTTCAGCTCCCCGAGGAACGTCTCGTCCGGCCCGGCGCCGGGGAACCCCCAGTCGATCCGCTCCGCCTCCGCCAGGACGGTGCCGCGCCGCAGGTGGTGGACGGCGTACGCCTGCCAGGCCTCGGCGTTGACGGACTCGGGTCCGGGCGGCGTGACGGGCTCGGGCATCGGCGGGCCTCCAAGGGGCGACGGTCGGCTGACCGGGCGATTCTTACCGGGCCGGAGGGCGGGCAACCACCCGGTGACCCCGGGGGTGTCCGTGGGCGCGGCGTGCGCTGTGGGGTCGGTGCCCGTGCGCGCAGGGACACGAGCGGGGCCCCCGGCGGCTCTAGCGTCGGGGTGCGGTGGGCCGGGCGGTCGGACGTGCGGCCGTACCCGCGAGGGCAAGGGCACAGGAAGGGCAGGGGCGTGGACGAGCAGGTGGACGTGGTCGTCGTGGGCCTGGGGCCGGGCGGCGAGCATGTCGCGGGCACCCTGGCCGAGGGCGGTCTGGAGGTCGTGGGCGTCGAGGCGGAGCTGGTGGGCGGGGAGTGCCCGTACTGGGGCTGTGTGCCCAGCAAGATGATGATCCGGGCCGCGAACCTGGTCGCCGAGGCGTGCCGGGCGCCCGCGCTGGCGGGTCCGGCGAGCGTGACGCCCGACTGGTCACGGGTCGCCGACCGCATCCGGCGCGAGGCCACCGACGACTGGAACGACCAGGTGGCGGTGGAGCGGCTGGAGGGCAAGGGCGGCCGGCTGGTCCGGGGCACCGGACGCCTCGCCGGGGCGCGCCGGGTGGCCGTCGGCGACCGCGTCCTCGAGGCCCGCCGGGGGGTCGTGCTCGCCACGGGCGGCCGGCCCCGGATCCCCTCCGTGCCGGGGCTGGCCGGGACCCCGTACTGGACCAACCGGGACGCGATGGCCACCAAGGAGCTGCCGACGTCGATGATCGTGCTGGGCGGGGGCGCGGTGGGCGCCGAAGTGGCCCAGGTCTTCGCCCGGTTCGGCTGCCGGGTCACCGTACTGGAGGGCGGGGAAAGGCTGTTGTCGCGGGAGGAGCCGGAGGCGGGCGAGCTGGCGGCGAAGGCGCTGCGGGCGGACGGGGTGACGGTCCTGACCGGGGTGACGGCCCGTCGGATCGCCTACGGCGAAGCCGGTTTCGGCGTCCATGTCGAGGACGAGGTGCTGCGCGCCGAGCGCCTGCTGGTGGCGGCCGGCCGGTACGCCGATCTCGGCGGCCTCGGCCTGGAGACGGTCGGGCTCGACCCCGCGGCCCCGGCGGTCCCGACGGACGGCCGGATGCGGGCGGCGGACGGCCTCTGGGCGGTCGGCGACCTCACCGGACGCGGGGCCTTCACCCATGTCTCCATGTACCAGGCGCAGATCGCCGTCCGCGACATCCTCGGCGAGCCGGGCCCCGAGGCCGACTACCGCGCCCTGCCCCGGGTCACCTTCACCGACCCCGAGATCGCGGCCGTGGGCCTCACCGAGCGGCAGGCCCGCGAGCGGGGTCTGCGGGTGCGTACGTCATCGGTCCCGCTGTCCGCCTCGACCCGCGGCTGGATCCACGGACCGGGCGGCGAGGGCTTCCTCAAGCTGGTCGAGGACGCCGACCGGGGCGTCCTGGTCGGCGCGACGTCGGCCGGCCCCGCGGGCGGTGAACTGCTGTACGGCCTGAACGTGGCCGTGCACGCGGAGGTCCCGGTGGAGCGGCTGCGGCACATGATCTACACGTACCCGACGTTCCACCGCGCGGTGGAACCTGCGCTGGCGGGGCTGCGCTGACCGGACGGGGTCAGCGCACGGGGTGCTTGCTGAGGATGGACACGCGGTTGAAGGCGTTGATGGTGACCGCGACCCAGACGACCGCCGAGATCTGATCCTCGGTGAGCACCTCCCGGGCCTCGGCGTACGCGGCCTCCTGGGCGTCGGCGTCGGTCGGGTGGGTGGTCGCCTCGGCGAGCGCCAGGGCCGCGCGCTCCAGCGGGGAGAAGAGCTCGGTGTCCCGCCAGGCGGCGAGGACGCCGAGCCGCCGGGTGTCCTCGCCGGCCCGCACGGCGGCCTTGGTGTGCACGTCCAGGCAGAACGCGCAGCCGTTGAGCTGCGAGACGCGCAGGTTGACGAGCTCCACGAC
The DNA here is from genome assembly GCF_040630255.1 of Streptomyces sp. NPDC005820. Classification (NCBI taxonomy): domain Bacteria; kingdom Bacillati; phylum Actinomycetota; class Actinomycetes; order Kitasatosporales; family Streptomycetaceae; genus Streptomyces; species Streptomyces sp. NPDC005820. The sequence continues at coordinate 17,842 of NZ_JBEXXE010000011.1, read as the reverse complement.
GGTCCGTTCCAGACCCGCGTCGGCGGCGGTCGCCCGTACGGCCTCGGAGGTCTGCACCAGCGCGTGGTAGGCCTTGGGGCTCTGCTTGTCTATGAAGATCCGACGAGTCATAGTTGAATATCAAACCATTTCTTAAGGGGGTCCGGTACGAGCGAGCCGGACAAGGTGGAGGTTCTCACGCCGCGAGACGTGCCCCTGGGCGGACCCCGGGCCATGACCGTCCGCCGTACGCTCCCGCAGCGGCAGCGCAGCCTGATCGGCGCCTGCTGCTTCGCCGACCACTACGACCCCGACGACGTCGCCCCGCACCCGCACACCGGACTCCGGACCGTCAGCCGGCTGTTCAGCGGCGAGATCGAACACCGCGACAGCCTTGGCACCCGTGTCGGCGCGACCCCCCGGTCCGCACCTTCACGCCCCTCCTCGGTGCCGAGCTGCTCCTCGACCCGGGGGCGGATCACACCCGGCTGCGCCGACCCGGCCCCGACCACCTCACCCTCACCAACGACTCGGACACCGCCCCGCCCCGCCGTTGCCCGCGCCCGAGCTGCCCACGGTCGCGCTGACGCCGCGGCGCAGGGCCGGCTGATCCGCCGCCGTCACGGGTGGGCGCCGTCGACCGCCGTAGGCCTCGGCGATGTTCTCCGGCGGACGGCCGCCCGCCGAGCCCGACCGCCGTGGGCGGGCTCGGCGGGCTCGGTCAGCGCAGGGACGGTTCGGGGGAGGGCTCCGGGCGGGGGATCCGGCGGGTGAGCCGGTCGCCCTCCACGTCCAGGTCGGGCAGGAGGCGGTCCAGCCAGGAGGGGATCCACCACGCCTTCTCCCGGGCGAGGGCCATGGTGGCCGGGATGAACGTCATACGGATGACGAAGGCGTCCAGCAGGATTCCCGCGGCCAGGGCGAAACCGGCCTGCTTGATCATGGGCTGGGCGTTGAAGACGAACCCGGCGAACACGGAGACCATGATGGTCGCGGCCGCCAGGACGACCGAGCTCGCCCGGGCGAAGCCGGTGACGGTGGCGTCGCGGGCGCTCGCGCCGTGGACATGGGCCTCGCGCATCGAGCTGACCAGGAACATCTGGTAGTCCATGGCGAGCCCGTACAGGACGCCGGTGATGATGACGGGCAGGAGGCTCACCACCGGCGCGGTGGCGTCGAGCCCGATCAGGCCCTGGAGCCAGCCCCACTGGAAGACGGCGGTGGTGAGGCCGAAGGTGGCGGCGATGCTGAGGAGGAAGCCGAGGGTGGCCGTCACGGGGACCAGCAGGGAACGGAAGACCAGGAGCAGGATGATCAGCGAGAGCCCGAGCACGGTCGCCAGGTAGACGGGCAGGGCGTCGGCGAGCCGGTCGGAGACGTCGATCGCGAGCGCGGTGAAGCCGGTGACGCCGATGACCGCGCCCCGGGCCTCGCCGATCCGCGCGCTCCGGTCCCGTACGGCCGTGACCAGGTCCTTGGTCACGTCGTCGTTCGGGCCGCCCGCGGGGACGAGGCTCAGGACCGCCGTGGTGCCGGCGCCGTTCGTCCCGGCCAGCGAGATCGAGGTGACGCCGTCGATCTCCCGGAGGTCCGAGGTCACCGCGGCGAGGGTGGCGGGGGCGAGGGGCGCACCGCTCGTGGCGGAGTCGACGGCGACCAGGAGGGGGCCGTTGTAGCCGGGCCCGTACGCGTCGCCGACCAGCTCGTAGCCACGGCGTTGCCCGGTGTCGGGGTTGTAGCTTGCGCCCGAGGGCAGGCCCAGTCTCATGTCGGCGGCGGGCACGGCGAGGATCACCGGGACCAGGACCGAGGCGGCGAGGGCGGCGTACCGGTGGCGGACCAGGTGTGTCCCCCAGCGAACGGCGCGGGCACGGGTGGGGGCGGATTCCCGCCGCTGTGCCCGGCGCCGGGTCCGGGCGGGGCAGATGCGTTCCCCGACCAGGCCCAGCAGGGCCGGCAGCAGGGTCAGGGAGAGCAGGACGGCGACCACGATCGTGGCGGCGGCGACCAGTGCCATGGTGGAGAGCAGGGTGATCCTGATGACCAGCAGGCCGGCCAGGGCGATGACGACGGTGCCGCCGGCGAAGAACACCGCGCTGCCGGCGGTGCCGACGGCGCGGCCGGTCGCCTCGTGCGCGTCCAGTGCGTCGTCCAGGATCATCCGGCGCTCCCGGTTGACGATGAACAGCGCGTAGTCGATGCCGACGGCCAGTCCCAGCATCAGCGCCAGCACCGCGGCGAGGGAGTGGATCTCGAAGACGGTGGAGAGGGTGAAGGCACCGCCGACCCCGACCGTCACCCCCGTCAGGGCGATGACCAGCGGCAGGCCGGCCGCCACGGCCGACCCCAGCGTGATCAGCAGGACCACGGCCGCCACGGACACGCCGACGATCTCCCCGACGCCGACGATCTCGGGGACCTCCATCATCGCCGCCGACGGCAGGACCTCCAGGCCTCCGTGCGCGGCTCGGCGCTCGGCGGCCCGGACGGTGCTGTCGATCGTCCCGGAGGGAAGCTCGAAGGTCTGCTCGTCGAACTGGAACTGCATCAGTGCGGTCGAGCCGTCGGCGGAGACGATCACTCCCGGCACCGGCAGACCGTCCGCCTGCAACGGCACGGGTGCCCGGCCGGACTCGGGGCGGCCCGCGGCGCCCGCCACCGCCGCCTGGGCGCGCAGCAGCGCACTGTGCTCGCCCTTGGCGGCCTCCCGGGCCAGGACCTCGCGCGCGTCGACGACGTGGTCGTGGCCATAGACGGCGTCCACGGCCGCGAGCAGGGCGGAGCGGACCTTCTCGTCGCCGATCCGGGTGCCGTCAGGGGCCCGGAAGAGCAGCATGCCCTGGCCTCCGGACGCCTCCGGGAGGGACCGGGCCAGATCGTCGATCACCTTCTGGGACGGGGTGCCGTCGATCCGCACCTCGTTGCTGAGCCGGACGGGCTGGACCACCAGCAGCGCCACGACGGACGCCACCACCGCCAGCCAGCCTCCGACGACGTACCAGGGTTTGCCGTAGGCGAACCTTCCCAGCCGGTACAGCAGAACGGACACGGATCTCTCCCCGGTGCACTAAGTGAGGGTGTTCTATCAAAACGATAGGACACTATCAATGCGGTAGGGTGCTATCGACGAAGAGGGCAGAGGAGAGCCACGGATGGTGAGCACGAGGGACCGCGCCGCCCGGCGCAGGGTCGACGCCCGATCGAGCGTGGAGCGCATCATCGTCGCGGGACGGACCGTGCTGGGCGAGGGCGAGGCGTCCCTGGAGCGGATCGCGGCGGAGGCCGGCGTGGGCATCGCCACGCTCTACCGGCACTTCCCCAACCGGGAGGCCGTCGTCCGGGCCGTCCTGGAGGACATCCTGGAGACCGATCTGCTCCCGCTCGTCGAGCGGGCCGCCGACGCCGACCACACGCGGCGGGCGCTCCAGGACATCGCCACCCGGCTGCTCGACCTCATCACCGAGGAACGGGGGCTGGTCACCTTCGCCGGCAACTTCGCCGACGTCGCCGTGGACGTCCTCCAGCGGTTCAGCGCCTCGCTCCGACCGCTCCTGGCGCGCGCCCAGGAGGCCGGTGAGATCCGCTCCGATCTCACCGCCGAGGACATCCCGCACTTCCTCGTCATGGCGGTCGCGGGGCTCGCGCTCCCCGGCACCACCCCTTCGCTGCGCGCCCGGTACATCGCCCTGCTCTTCGACTCGCTCAACCCGGCGGACGCGACCGCCCTGCCGCCGCTGAGCGCGGAGGAGGGCGATCTGCGCACCGCGATCGGCAACGTCACCCGCACCTGATGCGCGAGCAGGCAGCGGGACAGCGGGCAGCGGGCCGCGGGCCGTCCGGCGCGTGGGCCCACGTGCGCACGTCGACGCGCGGCGCCGGACGCGCGGCGCCGGACGCGCGGCGCCGGACGCGCGGCGCCGGACGCGCGGCGCCGGACGCGGTCACGGTCATGGCTGGGTCCTGGCACCCGAGGTCCGGCACCCGAGGTCCGGCACCCGAGGTCCGGCACCCGAGGTCCGGCACCCGAGGTCCGGCACCCGAGGTCCGGCACCCGAGGTCCGGCACCCGAGGTC
>NZ_JBEXXE010000011.1:0-13692 GCF_040630255.1 Streptomyces sp. NPDC005820 | reverse complement strand
TCTGGGGCCCGGGGTCTGGGGCCCGGGTTCCGAGGCGTCGGCGGTCCTCCGGTCGACCGGCCGCCCGCGCGGGCGGCCGGGGCGGTCGCCGCGGTCTCCTGGCGCATCCGGGGTGGACATCCGGCCAGGCATCCGGGGCGGGCCCCGGCCGGGTTCATCGGCGGCGCCGTCGAGAGGGGTCCGCGTGTGGCCCGGGGTGTTGTTCTCTCCGGACCTGATCACCCGTGGTCGGACGGCGGCTCAGGTGCCGGACACGGCCCGGCGTTCCGCCGCCTCCACGATGTTCGTGAGCAGCATGGCGCGGGTCATCGGGCCCACGCCGCCGACCGGGGGAGCGAGGGTGCCCGCCACCCGGTCGACATCGGGGTGGACGTCGCCGAGGATGCCCTCCACGGTCCGGGTGAGCCCGACGGACAGCACCGTCGCGCCGGGCTTGATCCAGTCGGGCTGGACCAGATGCGCCACCCCGGCCGCGGCGACGACGACGTCCGCCTCACGGGTGTGGGCGGCGATGTCACGGGTCGCCTCGTGGCAGAGGGTGACGGTGGCGTGTTCGGTGCGCCGGGTGAGCATCAGCCCGAGCGGCCGGCCCACGGTCACACCGCAGCCGATCACACAGAACTGGGCGCCCGTGATGGGGACCCGGTGCCGCCGCAGCAGATCCAGGATGCCCCGGGGAGTGCACGGCAGGGGCGCGGGGATGCCCAGGACGAGCCGGCCGAGGTTGGTCGGGTGCAGCCCGTCGGCGTCCTTGTCGGGGTCGACGAGCTCCAGCACGGCGTGCATGTCGAGCGGGGCGGGCAGCGGCAGCTGCACGATGAAGCCGGTGCACGCCGGATCGGCGTTGAGCCGCAGGACGGCGGCCTCGACATCGGCCTGGGTGGCGGAGGCCGGCAGGTCGACGCGCAGCGAGGCGATGCCGACCTCGGCGCAGTCCCGGTGCTTGCCGCCCACGTACGAGCGGCTCGCGGGGTCGTCGCCGACGAGGATCGTGCCCAGCCCGGGGACGATGCCGCGGTCCCGCAGGGCGGCGACGCGGCCCGCGAGTTCACGCTTGATGTCCGCGGCGGCTGCGGAACCGGAGAGTACGGTCGCGGTGGACATGGTGGACGCCTTCCGTGTCAGCTGAAGATGACCGTGCGGTTGCCGTGCAGCAGGATGCGGTTCTGGCAGTGCCAGTTGACCGCCCGGGCCAGGGCGAGCCGCTCGGCGTCCCGGCCGACGAGGACGAGCTGGTCCGCGGAGAGCCGGTGGTCGACGCGGATGACCTCCTGCTCGATGATCGGCCCTTCGTCCAGGTCGGCCGTGACGTAGTGGGCCGTCGCGCCGACGTGCTTCACCCCGCGCTGGTACGCCTGGTGGTAGGGCTTGGCGCCCACGAAGCTCGGCAGGAACGAGTGGTGGATGTTGATCGCCCGGCCTTCCAGGCTCTTGCACAGGTCGTCCGAGAGGATCTGCATGTAGCGGGCCAGCACCACGAGGTCGATGCCGTGCCCGTCCACGAGCTCCAGCAGCCGGGCCTCGGCCTGCCGCTTGGTCGCGGCGGTGACCGGGATGTGCTCGAACGGGATACCGGCCGCGTCCGCCATGGGCTTCAGATCGGGGTGGTTGGAGACGATCAGGGCGAGGTCGGCGTCGAGCGTGCCGCTCTTGAAGCGGTAGAGCAGATCCGCCAGGCAGTGGTCGAACTTCGACACCATCACCAGGACGCGGGACCTCACCGTCGCGTCCCGCAGCTCCCACTGCATTCCGTAGGTGCCCGCGATCGACGCGAACTCCTCCTTGAGACCGTCGAGGGTGATGGTCCCGTCGGTGCTCGCGAAGCCGGTGCGCAGGAAGACCTGTCCGTGGTCGGGGTCGTCGAACTGCTGGTGCTCGGTGATGTCGCAACTGTTGCGGACGAGGAAGCTCGTCACGGCGTTGACGATGCCGGGGCGCTCGGGGCAGCTCAGGGTCAGGACGAACTGGGTGCTCATGGCTGTCTCCTCAGCACTCGACCACGTTGAGGGCGAGACCGCCACGCGCGGTCTCCTTGTACTTGTCCTTCATGTCGGCCCCGGTCTCCCGCATGGTCTTGATCGCCTTGTCGAGGGAGACGTGATGGGTGCCGTCCCCGTGGAGGGCCATCCGCGCGGCGGTGATCGCCTTCAGGGAGGCGACGGCGTTGCGCTCGATGCAGGGGATCTGCACGAGTCCGCCGACGGGATCGCAGGTGAGGCCGAGATTGTGCTCGATGCCGATCTCGGCGGCGTTCTCCACCTGTTCGGGGGTGCCGCCGATGACCTCGGCCAGCCCGGCGGCGGCCATCGAACAGGCCGAACCGACCTCGCCCTGGCAGCCGACCTCGGCCCCGGAGATCGAGGCGTTCTCCTTGAACAGCACGCCGACCGCGGCGGCGGTCAGCAGGAACCGCACGATGCCGTCCTCGTCCGCGCCGCGCACGAACCGCTCGTAGTAGTGCAGGACGGCGGGGATGATCCCGGCCGCGCCGTTGGTCGGGGCGGTGACGACCCGTCCGCCCGCCGCGTTCTCCTCGTTCACGGCCAGCGCGTACAGCGTCACCCACTCCATCGCGTGCAGGGAGTCGGTCTCGGTCCCGTCCGCGCCGAGGAGCTTGCGGTGCAGCGCGGCGGCCCTGCGCCGCACCTTCAGGCCGCCGGGCAGCACACCGTCGGTCGCGCACCCCCGCTCGACGCACTCCCGCATGACGGACCAGATGTGCAGCAGCCCGGCCCGGACCTCCGCCTCGGTCCGCCAGGCCGTCTCGTTCGCCATCATGAGCGAACTGATCGACAGGCCGGTGGCCTCGGTGTGCGCCAGCAGCTGGGCACCGCTGGTGAAGGGGTAGGGCACCGGCGTGCTGTCCGGGACGATCCGCGGGCCGTTCGCCTGGTCCTCGTCCAGGACGAAACCGCCTCCCACGGAGTAGTACGTCCGCAGCGACAGACGCCGGCCGGCGCCGTCGACCGCCTCGAACGTCATGGCGTTGGAGTGGAACGGCAGCCGTTTGCCGCGGTGCAGGACGATGTCGTCGTCGACCCGGAAGGCGAGGGGATGCTTGTCGAGCAGGCGCAGGCTTCCCGTCGTACCGACCCGGTCCATGGCCGGTTCGGCCAGGGTGGGGTCCACGGTCTCGGGGGCGTGGCCCTCCAGACCGAGCACGACCGCCTTGACGCTGCCGTGCCCGTGCCCGGTGGCGCCCAGCGAACCGAACAGCTCGACGTGGACGCCGTGCGTGTCCTCCAGCAGTCCTTCCTGTTCCAAGGCGTGCGCGAAGGAGTTCGCGGCCCGCATCGGCCCGACCGTGTGCGAACTGGACGGTCCGATGCCCACCTTGAACATGTCGAAGACGCTGAGGGTCATCCCGTCCCTCCGCCGTACTCCGTGGCCGCGTCGACCAGCCACGCCGCGGCGTAGGGGGCGAAGGACGAACGGACCAGGAGCCACGCGCTGGAGGCCGCCTCCGCCCGGACGACCAGGGTGATCCCGGTCTGCGCGAGCAGGGTGGTGTAGCAGGCTCCGACGGGGGCCACGCGCGGGTCCAGGTCGATGGCGCAGCCCTGGGCCAGGATCTCGCGGGTGAGGCCGCCCCGCAGGGACAGCACCGTGCGCTGCGCGGAGACGTCGGTGACGGTGGCGAACTCCTCGCCGATCGCCGACCGCAGCTCCTCGATCAGCGAGGCACCGGTGTCCGCCGGCGCGACCAGCAGCCATTCGTCGGGGCCGAGCCACAGGGCCTTCACCTCACCCGACAGCTCCGCGCGCGAGGCGGACGGCAGCCGGATCCCGAGGACCGACTCGACCGCCTTCGCCGCGGGGCTGTCCGCGGTCACCCGCAGGGTGAGCTGGGTGAGGTAGGGCAGCTCGCGGACCTGGAAACCGGCGGGGAGCCGGCCGAAGGCCTCCTGCCAGTCGGCGAGCGGGCTGAAACGGGCGGGGGCGTCAACCGTCACGGCGGGTTCCCTCCTTGTCGTAGAGCACGGGGTCGGTCACAGTCACCGCGACGGTGCGGCCCTCCAGCGGGACGTAGAGGGTCTCGCCGACGTGCTGGGTGCCGCCGCGCAGCAGCGCGAGGGCGAAGGTGCGGCCCAGGGCGTCGCTGCGGTAGCTGGAGGTCACGTGCCCGAGCATGGGCACCGGCGGAGCGGGCACCGCCTCGGTCGCGATGATCTGCGCGCCCTCCGGCAGCAGGGTGCGCTCGTCGACGGGCAGCAGGCCCACCAGTTGCTTGCGGTCGGTCCGCCGGTTCTCGGCCCGGGTGAAGGAGCGCTTGCCGATGAAGTCGTCCTTCTTCTTCGACACCACCCAGGACATACCGAGGTCCTGCGGGGTGATCGTGCCGTCGGTGTCCTGCCCGATGATCGGGTAGGCCTTCTCCGCGCGCAGTACGTGCATGGTCTCCGTGCCGTACGGGGTGATGCCGTAGGGGCCGCCCGCCGCGTACAGGGCCTCCCACACCGTGAGCGCGTACCAGGCGGGGACGTTGATCTCGTAGGCGAGTTCACCGGAGAAGCTGATCCGGGCCACCCGGGCGGGCACGTCCGCCACGACGGTGTCCTGCCAGGTCATGAACCCGAACGCCTCGTTGCTCACGTCGAGCGTGGGCGCGACCAGGGCCAGTACGTCGCGCGAGCGCGGCCCGACCAGCGGGATCGTCGCCCAGTGCTCGGTGACCGACGTGAGGTGGACCCGCAGGTCGGGCCACTCCGTCTGGAGGAACTCCTCCATCCAGTCCAGCACCTTGGCGGCGTTGCCGGTGGTCGTCGTGACCAGGAACTCCTCATCTGCCAGACGCAGCACGGTGCCGTCGTCGAGCGCCATGCCGTCGATGCCGCACATCACGCCGTAGCGGACCCGGCCGACCTTCAGCGAGCTCATGACGTTGGTGTAGAGGCGGTCCAGCAGGATGCCGGAGTCCGGGCCCTGGACGCTGATCTTGCCGAGGGTGGAGCCGTCCATCATGCCGACGCCCGCACGGGTCGCCCGGCACTCGCGCAGCACGGCCTCCTCGATGGTCTCCCCGTCGACCGGGTAGTACCACGGCCGCTTCCACTGGCCGACGTTCTCGAAGAGGGCGCCGTGCTCGACGTGCCACCGGTGGACGGCCGTGACCCTGACCGGATCGAACAGCTCACCGCGGTTGCGGCCGGCGAACGCGGCGAACGACACCGGCAGCGTGGGGGGACGGAGCCGGGGGGTGCCCAGCTCGGCGATGTCCACGCCCAGCGCCTCGGCGACGATGCCCGAGGTGAGGACACCCGAGGTGCGACCCTGGTCGTGGGCGGTCCCGATGGTGGTGTACCGCTTGACGTGTTCCACCGAGGTCAGGCCCGCTCCGGTGGCCCGCAGGACGTCCGTGACGGTCCCGTCGCGCTGGAGGTCGACGAACTGGGCGTCGCCCGTGCCCTGGGGGCCGGGGACCCGCCAGAGCACCGCGCCCGGTCCGTCGGCGGGCTCCTCGGCGACGGCCGGCAGCGCGACCGGCGGTGCGCTCAGGCCGAGCGCCGACAGCGCCTGCCGGGCCGCCTCCGCGCCGTCCGACAGCGCCTCGGCCGACTGGAGGAGTCCGCTCGCGGCACCCGCCGTACGGACCGTGTCCAGGGCGGCGTCGGGTACGAAGGAGCCCAGCTCGCCGTCGTAGCGCAGCGCGCCGCGCGCCTGGCTGAACAGCGCCACCGCCGGGTTCCAGCCGCCCGACACCAGGAGCAGGTCGCAGCCGATCTCCTCGGATCCGACCCGGACGCCGGTGATCCGCTCCGCGCCCGTCGTTCCCGTCACCACCTGTCCGGCCCGCACCTCGATGCCGCGGGCGGCACACGCCTCGCGCCAGTGGGCGGGCACGTTCTCCCGGACGTCGATCACCGTGTGGACGCGGGCGCCCGCGTCGGCCAGGTCGATCGCCGCACGGTAGGCGCTGTCGTTCGTGGTGAACACGGCGATCTCGCGGCCCGGGAGCACCCCGAAGCGGTGCACGTAGGTCCGGGCGGACGCGGCGAGCAGGATGCCCGGACGGTCGTTGTCGTCGAACGCGATCGGCCGCTCGTAGGCGCCGGTGGCGAACACGACCTGCTTGGCCCGGATGCGCCAGACGCGCTGGCGGGAGACCTGGGCGGGCGCGGCCGCGCCGAGGTGGTCGGTGCGCTTCTCCAGGGCGAGGACGAGACCGTCGTCGTAGTAGCCGATGGCGGTGGTCCGCGACAGCAGCCGGACATCGGGCATCGCCGAGAGCTCGTCGGTGACGGCGGCGACCCAGGCGGAGGCGGGCGCGCCGTCCAGGAGTTCCCGGCCGCCGAGCAACGAGCCACCGGGCGTGGGCAGTTCGTCGACCAGGACGACCCGGGCGCCGGCCCGCGCCGCGGTCAGGGCGGCGGACAGACCGGCCGGACCGGCGCCGACGACCAGCACGTCGCAGTGGGCGTGCACGCTGTCGTACCGGGCGGGGTCGGGCTCGCCGCTCAGCCGGCCCTGGCCGCTCAGGCCCCGGGCGACGAGACCGTCGTACAGCTCGACGGTGGTGGCCGTGAGCATCGGCTCGGGGAAGGGAGCCTCGATCTGCACCAGCGCGTTGGGCTCCTCGACCCCCGCGGTCATGATGCCGCGGGGCCGCCCGTACTTGATGCTCGTGGCCACGTGGTGGACCCCGTTGGCCAGCAGCGCCGAGGCGAGGGTGTCGCCCGGGTGGCCGGTGTACGCGGATCCGTCGAAGGTGAACGACAGGGTCGTGCCGCGGTCCACGCGGCCGTGACCGTCGATGCGGAACGGGTTGCTCATGCGCCGGCCTCCTGACCGTCGGCGCCCGGGCGAGGGGCCGCGAGGAACTGGTGGGTGGCGGTGTCGCGCAGGGCGTTGAACCAGCGGCGGCATCCTGCGGTGTGCATCCACCGCTCCGCGAACGGGCCCTTGGGGTTGTCGCGGAAGAAGACGTACTGGGCCCACTGCTCGTCGTCGAGGTCGGCGGGGACCGCGGGGTAGGGGACGTGCGCCTGTCCGCCGTAGTGGAACTCGGCTTCCTCGCGCGCGCCGCACCAGGGGCAGGCGATGAGTTGCATCGGTGTCTCCGGGAGGGGTGTCAGTGGGCGACGGCGGCCGCGCCGTGCTCGTCGACCAGCGCGCCGGTGACGAACCTGGACAGGGCGAAGGGCGCGTTGTACGGGTGGGGTTCGCCGGTGGCGATGGTGTGGGCGTAGCACCAGCCGACGCCCGGGGTGGCCTTGAACCCGCCCGTTCCCCAGCCGCAGTTGAGGTAGAGGTCCTCGACCGGGGTGAGGCCGACGATGGGGGAGGCGTCCGGGGTGGTGTCGACGATGCCGGCCCAGGTGCGCAGCATGTGGGCGCGGGCGAACACCGGGAACAGCTCCAGGGCGGCCGCCATCTGGCGCTCGATGATGTGGAACGCGCCGCGCTGGCCGTAGCCGTTGTAGCTGTCGATGCCGGCGCCCATGACGAGCTCGCCCTTGTGCGCCTGGGACACGTACACATGGACGGCGTTGGACATCACGACCGTCGGGTGCACCGGTTCCAGCAGCTCGGAGACGAGCGCCTGGAGCGGGTGGCTCTGCAACGGCAGCCGCAGGCCCACCATCTCGGCGAGCACGGAGGTGTGTCCCGCGCCGGCGAGCGCCACCTTGCCGGCGGCGATGTTCCCGCGGGTGGTCCGTACGCCCGTCACCCGGCCGTCCGTCACATCGATGCCCGTGACCTCGCAGTTCTGGATGAGGTCGATGCCGTAGGCGTCGGCCCGGCGGGCGAAGCCCCAGGCGACGTAGTCGTGCTTGGCGATGCCGGCGCGCGGCTGGTAGGTGGCGCCGAGCACCGGATAGCGCACGTCCGGATCGATGTTGACGATCGGGCACACCTTGGCGACCTCGTCCGGCTCCAGCCACTCGGCGTCGATGCCGTTGAGCTGGTTGGCGTACACCCGGCGCTTGCTGTCGCGGATGTCCTGCAGGGTGTGCGCGAGGTTCAGCACCCCGCGCTGGCTGAACAGGATGGGGTAGTCGAGGTCCTCCTCGAGGGTCTCCCACAGCTTCAGGGAGTGCTCGTAGATGCCGGAGCTCTCGTCCCACAGGTAGTTGGAGCGGATGATGGTGGTGTTGCGGGCCATGTTCCCGCCGGCCAGCCACCCCTTCTCCAGCACCGCGATGTTGGTGATGCCGTGGTTCTTGGCCAGGTAGTAGGCGGTGGCCAGACCGTGCCCGCCGCCACCGACGATTACCACGTCGTACGACCGCTTGGGGTCGGGGTTGCGCCAGAGGAAGTCCGGGTGGTCCGGAAGCGGCGTGCCGGTCATGCCGCGGCTCCGTTCAGCTCGGGGTACAGGGGGAACGCGGCGGCGAGCTTCGCCACCCGGCCGCGCAGCGACTCGGCCTGCTCGGCGGAGAGCTGCTCGGGCTTGAGCGTGTGGGCGATGATGTCGGCGACCTCGCGGAACTCCGCCTCGCCGAAGCCACGGGTGGCCAGCGCGGGGGTGCCGATCCGCAGCCCGGACGACACCATGGGCGGGCGCGGGTCGAAGGGGACGGCGTTGCGGTTGACGGTGATGCCGACCGCGTGCAGCCGGTCCTCGGCCTGGCGGCCGTCGAGGGGGCTGTTGCGCAGGTCGACCAGGACGAGATGGACCTCGGTGCCGCCGGTCAGCACCGTGATGCCGGCCTCGGCCACGTCGTCGGCCAGCAGCCGCCCGGCGAGGATCTTCGCGCCCTTCAGCGTGCGCTGCTGCCGCTCGCGGAACTGCTCGGACGCGGCCATCTTGAAGGCGACCGCCTTGGCGGCGATCACATGCTCCAGCGGACCGCCCTGCTGCCCCGGGAACACCGCCGAGTTGATCTTCTTGGCCAGCTCGGCCCGGCTCAGGATCACACCGCCCCGGGGACCGCCCAGGGTCTTGTGGGTGGTGGTCGTCACCACGTCCGCGTACGGCACCGGGCTCGGGTGCAGTCCGGCGGCCACCAGACCGGCGAAGTGCGCCATGTCCACCATCAGGTACGCACCCACGGCGTCGGCGATCCGGCGGAACTCGGCGAAGTCCAGCTGCCGGGGGTAGGCCGACCAGCCGGCCACGATCAGCTTGGGGCGGTGGGCGAGGGCGAGCTGTTCGACCTCGTCCATGTCGACGCGCAGGTCGGACTCGCGCACGTGGTACGGGACGACGTTGTACAGCTTGCCCGAGTAGTTGAGCCGCATGCCGTGGGTGAGATGGCCGCCGTGCGCCAGGTCCAGGCCGAGGATCGTGTCGCCGGGCTGGAGCAGGGCGGACATCGCGGCGGCGTTCGCCTGGGCGCCGGAGTGCGGCTGGACGTTGGCCGCCTCGGCGCCGAACAGGGCGGTGACCCGGTCGATGGCCAGCTGCTCGACGGTGTCGACGTGTTCGCAGCCGCCGTAGTAGCGCTTGCCGGGGTAGCCCTCGGCGTACTTGTTGGTCAGGACCGAGCCCTGGGTCTGCATCACCGCCACCGGCGCGAAGTTCTCGCTCGCGATCATCTCCAGCGTCGACTGCTGGCGCTCGAGCTCCGCGTCGACCGCCGCGGCGACCTCCGGGTCGAACAGGGTCAGCGGCTGGGAGAAGCTCATGCGGTCCCCTTGGAAGACTAGGAGCGTACGAGAGCCGTACGACTGGTATATCAGTTGTAGAAGCAGCTCCCGTCAGCCGTCAAGACCAACTGATATATCAATCGTTGCGCTATGGTGGGCAGGGTGGGAACGGTGGGGCGGCGTCGAGGTCGGCGCCGGGTCTCGGTGAAGGGGTGCGCATGCAGGTCGCGGTTGCGGAGGAGCGGCTGTCGCTGGCCGAGCAGGCCTATCGGGTCCTGTGCGACCGGCTGGTGACCTTGGAGATCGCGCCCGGTACGCCCATCAACGACGAACAGGTGGCCGCGGAGTTGGGGGTGGGACGCACTCCGGTGCGGGAGGCGCTCAAGCGGCTGGAGACCGACCGGCTCGTGGTCTCCTTCCCGCGGCGCGGCACGTTCGCCTCCGAAGTGCAGATCACGGACCTCGGGCACCTCACCGAGGTGCGCCACCGGCTGGAGCCGCTGGCGGCGGACTGCGCCGCGCGCCGGGCGAGCGCGCGGGACCGGGCCGTCCTGGGCGAGCTGCTGGAGGAGTTGGACGCGGCCGCCGGGGGAGAGGTCCGGGAGCTCATCGCGCTGGACCTGAGGCTGCACCGGGCGCTGTACGCGGCCACGGCGAACCCCTTCCTCCAGGACACGCTCGTGCGCTACGACAACCTGGCCACCCGCGTCTGGTGTCTGTTCCTCGACCGCCTGCCGGGTCTGGCCGGCCATGTGGGCGAGCACGGCCCGCTGGTGCGTGCGGTGCTCGCGGGAGACGGCGAGCGCGCCGCGGATCTGGCCGCCGAGCACGTGGAGAGGTTCGAGACGACGATCCGCTCCCTGCTCTGAGGCCGGGCCCCGGGGCCCGGCCTCACCGGGGCGTGTCTCGTCAGGCGGAGGTCGGCTTCCACTCCTCCTCGGGGTCGAGGGAGAGCTCGGGGTGGTCGCGCTTGAAGGCCTCGGCCTGTTCCTCGATCTTCGGCAGGGCGTGGTCGGGGGCGCCGAAGCCGCGGAACAGCGTCGTGCAGTACTCGCGCGCCAGGAAGGCCGCGTCCCACCGGCCGTCCGGATTCACCCATTGATAGGTGTGGTTGTGCAGGTTCAGGAACTGCAGGGTGCCCAGGCGCGGTTCCATCGTGCGGAAGGTGTTCTGCTCCACGGCCTCCGTGAGCAGCCCGGCGATCAGCTGCTCGAAGTCCGAGCGCTGCCCCAGCAGCGTCTTCAGCTCCGCGCCGCTCAGTGAGCGGTAGTCGTGCTCGTAGACCCAGATGTGGTCGAGGCGGCGGAAGATGATGGTCAGCAGCGACTCGGACAGCAGCCGCAGCCGCAGCAGGGGGGTCGTGTCGAGGTCCGCGATCTGCCGGGCCCGGGACAGCAGCGGCCCCATCACCCGGGACTGGATCTCGACGAGGAGGTTCTCCTTCGAGCCGATGTAGTAGTACAGCGCGCCCTTGGCGAGCCCCACTGCCCGGCCCAGGTCGTTGATCGACGTCGCCGCGTATCCCTGCCGGGCGAACAGCGATGCCGCGACATCGATGATCTTCTGACGTCTGACCTCGAAGCCCGGTCCGTGGCCCGGTGGTCGTGGCATGGGTTCTCTCCCGCTCGACGTGACGACGTACTGAATTAAAGCCGACTCCGGAACACGGGACGGCATCCGGTTTGCCGGACCAAACGGTACATTGACCGGCGCGGCCCACGGCGATCAGGCGGGCCGCGACGGCGGGACACCCGGCAGGCCCGGACACCGCCGACCGCGAGACACTCGTGCTGTGAGGGTGTCCCCAGTGAGGAGTGGCGCATGACCACGGTAGGTATTGCCACCGGAGCGGGCGGCGGGGTCGGTGCGGCATGCGCGCGGCGCCTCGCCGACCGGGTGGACGTGCTGCTGCTCGCCGACCGGAACGAGGCGGCCGCGGCAGAGATCGCCAAGGACCTGTCCGGGTACGGCGAGAGGGCCGTCCTCGAGCCGGTCGGCGTGGACGTCACCGACCCCGAGGACCTCGCCCGGCTGGCCCGGCGCGTGGGCGAGACCGGTGCGCTGCGCGCGGTCGCCCACGCCGAGAGCGTCGCACCGGAGGAGGGCGACTGGCGCAGGATCGTCGAGGTCGACCTCGTCGGCACGGTGCTGCTCGCCGAGGCGCTCCGCCCGCTGGCCGGCGCCGGGACGGCGTTCGTGTACTGCGCCTCGGTGTCCCCGCTGATCGCCCACATCGAACCCGACCCGACGGTCGCGGCCGTCCTGGACGAGCCGATGGACGAGGGGTTCGTCGACCGGATCCGCGACGCGATCGGCCCGGCGGTCGAGGACCCGGCGTGGGCGTACCCGTGGGCGACGTACGGTGTGCAGCGCTTCGCCCGCGCCGAGGCGGTGCGGCTCGGTCCGGTGGGCGCCCGCGTGTGCTCGGTGTCGCCCGGTGCGATCGACACCCCGCAGACCCGTATGGAGGCCGAACGCCACGAGTCGGTGCGCCAGCTCATCCGGAGCACGCCGCTGGGCCGGACCGGGCGGTACGAGGAGGTCGCCGCCGTCGTCGCGTTCCTGCTGTCGGACGAGGCGGGTTTCGTCAGCGGTGTCGACCTCGTCGTCGACGGCGGTCTGCTCGCCGCCGTCGACGGGACGTGACGTTCGGGCCGGGAACCGCCGCACCGCGGAGGGGGACCTGCCCGTCGCTTCCTCCCCCGGGACGGGGGCGGGCGGCGGCGGACCGGTCCCGCGTGGTGGTCGTCGGGCCGGACGGTCAGACCGCCGGTCCGGCGGCCACGGCCTCGTCGAGCTGCTTGCCCCGGGGGATCGATCGCTGCGTGCTGGGCCATCACCACGAAGGCGAGCTGCGGGACGACGATCTGGGCGACGCCCCGGCCGAGGGTCCGGGCCCCGCTGGCGAGGGCCTGCTCCTCCCGGCGGGCGAGGAAGCCCGTGCCGACAGCGCTGGCTGCGAAAGATAGATCTAACGGTCGGTACAACCAGTGCCCGCGCACAGGGAACCCGCGCACAAGGAGAAGGGCATGCTCACCAGGCGGTCCAGCCGCCGTCGACCGTGAGGGTGGTGCCGGTGACGAATCGGGAGGCGTCGGAGGCGAGGAAGACGGCGGCCCCGCCGAGTTCGTCGGAGTCCCCGACCCGGCCGAGCGGGGTGCCCCGCACGATCCGCTCGCCCCAGCGGCTGTCGAGCAGTCCGGAGCTGAGGTCGGTGCGGAAGTAGCCGGGTGCGAGGGTGTTGACCCGGACGCCGCGGTCGGCCCATTCGACGGCGAGTGCCTTGGTCAGTGCTTCGACGCCGCCCTTGCTCGCGGCGTAGGCGGCGATCCGTTCGAAGCCGGTGCGCGCGTGCACGGAGGAGACGTTGACGATCGAGCCGGAGCCCTGCTCCAGCATGACTTTGCCGGCCTCGCGGCAGCAGGCGAAGGTGCCGTTGAGGTTGACGTCGACGACGCGTTGCCAGTCCTCGTCGGTGACGTGCTCGCTGCGGGTGAAGTGGGGGCTGATGCCGGCGCAGTTGACGACGGCGTCGAGGCGTCCCGTCGCCTCCGTGATCCGCCCGACCGTCCTGCGTACGGCGTCGGGGTCGGCGACCGAGCCGGGCAGGACGAGCACCTTGCCGCCGTGTGCGGCGAGTTCGGCCTCCAGGCTCTCCAGGTCGTGGGCGGTGCGGGCGGTGACCGCCACGGTGGCCCCGGCCTGCGACAGTGCGACCGCCAGTGCGCGGCCGAGGCCTTTGCCGGCGCCGGTGACCCAGGCGGTCCTTCCGTCGAGGCGCAGGTCGGTGGTGACGTCGGCCATGGTTCAGTCCTTGCCGGGGATGTCGCGCAGGGTCCGCTTGAGGACCTTGCCGGAGGGGGTGCGGGGGAGTTCGTCGGTGACGTCGAAGCGTGCGGGCACCTTGAACTTGGCGAGGCGGGCGGCGCAGAACGCGCGCAGGTCGTCCGGTGCGGCGCTCTCGCCGGGGCGGAAGACGACGAAGGCGCGGGGCACTTCGCCCCAGCGCGGGTGGGGCAGGCCGACGACGGCGGCCTCCAGGACGGCGGGGTGTTCGTACAGCACACGCTCCACCTCGGGGGTGGCGATGTTCTCGCCGCCGGAGACGATCATGTCCTTCTTGCGGTCGTCGATGTAGAGGTAGCCGTCGTCGTCGAGGTG